>QHXH01000324.1:589-10400 GCA_003222855.1 Acidobacteriota bacterium | reverse complement strand
CGTACCAACCAATCGTTTCGGTATCAAAGTTTCGGCTCTTCGTTTAGAATCCCGCAAATGACGATTGCGAACGAATCGATCACGCTGCAGCCGGTCAGCGGTAGCGACGAAGACTTCCTGATTGTACTCTATAAGAGCAGCCGCGGTGACGATCTACGCGGACTTGGTTGGAGCAAAGATCGAATCAGCGAGTTCCTTGAGATGCAGCACGAGGCGCAGCGGAACCTTCAGAATGATGATGAGCACGTTAGTGATCAACTCGTACTGATGGACGGCAAACCAATCGGCCGGCTGTCAATCGAGCCACGCGCGGATGAAATTCGCTGCATCGATCTGGCGTTGCTTCCCGATTATCGAAATCAAGGAGTGGGAACACTTCTTATTCAACGACTTCAGGAGCAAGCGCGATCGGCTAGCATTCCGCTACGTCTGCAGGTGATCAGATTCAATCGCGCTGT
This sequence comes from Acidobacteriota bacterium, assembly GCA_003222855.1. Classification (GTDB taxonomy): domain Bacteria; phylum Acidobacteriota; class Blastocatellia; order Pyrinomonadales; family Pyrinomonadaceae; genus UBA11740. The sequence continues at coordinate 9,942 of QHXH01000324.1, read as the reverse complement.
TAATTTGTTGGAACGTCTTGGGTTCAGGCGCACCAGCGAGACGGGAACGCATTTTCAAATGGAGTGGCTGCCAGCTAATGTCAGGAGCAACCGGGTTCACCCGCCTGAGCAACCCGCGTCAGGTAATCGATAGCGCGGGTCGCAGCGCGTCAAGCCGTTTGCGAGGTAGAGCATGCGAAACTTTTACGACGCAAGAAACTATCGCTTTTTAGCTGTTCGCTTCACGCCTTTGGTAGCGGTTTTCCTTTTCGAGGTCCTCGCGCGAACGCGGCGGCCTTTGCGGCCTTCACGCTGAACGACGCCGGCTTTCTCGAGATATTCATAACTTCCGCGCACCACGTTGCGCGCGATGCCGAGTGAATTCGCAAGCGTGCGTTCGCTCGGAAGCAAGCTGCCAACTGCCATTGCGCCGGTGCTAATCAGCTCTCCGAGTTGGTCGGTGAGTTGTCGTGTCATCGATTCGACACTTTTCCTGTTGATTCGAATTTTGAGAGCCACTCGATTGTCCTGAGCGGATGCAGAACGCAACTCTGAACAAAAACGGATTGATCTGGTTGTCGACTGTCGAGTGCTTGATCCGCTCGCTACCGCTCGCGGTCCTGTAACAGCGCTCCATGCCTGCGAAGAATCTCCAGCGTGCGATCAATCGGCAAAGCGTCGACGGTGTGGCCGCGTCCGGTCGTCGTCGTGGCGCGAAACAGCGAGTTATAAATCGCTTCTTCAGTCGCTTCGATCACAGCAAGGAAGAGCGGCGACATAGCTTCGTTCGAAAGCAGCTTTACGTTCGCTGTTTGATTGCGACCGTTAGGGACGTTTCGAATGCGAAGTTCAGGAGCAGTCGAAAACGCGATGGCATAATCGCCGCTGCCATTTGAGCCCGCCGCGCCCGTGCGCGCCAGGCCCATCATTGAACGCGCGGCCAGCCGCTGCAGATTTCGATGATCAATCGGAGCATCCGTCGCAATTACAATCATGATCGATCCGTCTGCAGCGTGCGACCAACTTAAGTTTGTCGGACCTAGTTCTTCTTTCAAGTAATATCGGCCCAACTCACGGCCCACCGGCGCACCGTTAATCGCCAGAATTCCGCCGAAATTCGACTGGACCAGCACTCCGACTGTGTATCCGCCGAGCGCTGCCGGCAGCTTACGCGAGGATGTTCCGATGCCGCCTTTGAAGCCGAAGGCGACCGTTCCTGTGCCGGCGCCCACGCAACCTTCTTCAACTGGTCCGCCGTGGGAGTTCTTAATCGCCGAAAACACTTCTTCCCGGCCAACGTAACGCCCGCGAATGTCATTCAAATAACCATCGTTTGTCTCTCCGACGACGGAATTGATCGATTGCACATCTTCATTTCCGGGCAGTGCCAGCATGTAATCGATCGTCGCGTCAGCGACCCGCGGCACATTCAACGTCGAAGTCAACATGACTGGGGTTTCAATCTCACCGAGTTCGTTCACCTGCGTCGAGCCCGCAAGTTTTCCAAAGGCGTTGCCAATGAAAACTGCGGCCGGAACTTTTTCCCGAAAGAGATTTCCGCCGTGCGGCAAGATCGCAGTCACTCCGGTGCGCACGTTGTCGCCTTTGATTAGGGTGGTGTGGCCAACAGTCACGCCGGCGACATCGGTAATCGCGTTCAGCGGGCCCGGCGTAAGCACCCCAACGATGACGCCTGCTTCTCGAGCGCGCGGTCGACCGGGAGCGCGGGCGTTTGATTGCGAAGCGCCAACTGAGTCGTTTTCGCTTACGAACGTCATTGAGATCAAAGCGGCTAACAGCGCCGCTGTTAAGGTCAATCGCGACAGGTGCCTATTAAACATTCGATTCTATCCAAATCGATTCTGAGGTTGAAAGACTAACTGGTTTTGGCGTCAACAGCGATCGGAAAAAGATGTACATGGCCCAACACTCAATGGCAAACGGAGGAAAGCCCAGAAAGCCAAGCACCGGCATCTCGAAAATCTTTATGTTGCCAAGATATAGGACCGTGTAAGTCCATTTTGAGATGGCCCAATAGTTGAAAAACTCCCAGAGAAATCCACAAACGAGGCCGCTCGCGAGCAGCGACCATAGGCGGCGCCAATCGCCCCGCGCCAGATCGCCGGCGATCGATGGCCAGCCGCGCATCGCGTTTATTGGATCGAGCAAAAGTATTAACGACAGCCAAATGACGGGCGCAAACCATGGCGATGGATAGATTAGCGGCATAATCGCGCCCAGCCCGCCTAAAACGATTAGCATAATAACCGCCGGCTTCGACAACTTGATGGTGGTTTGCGGCGTTGAGCGCTTGAAAATCGTCAGCCGGAATAGCTCGGCTGTTATGAACAGCAGCGGAAAGATTGTGGCGAACGCCCAATCGTAACCCACGCGGCGCAGCATCAGATTCGGCTCAAGATTGTGGTAATGCCACCAAAGTTCCAGATCGGATTTCCAAAAGCGCGGCGCATTATAGAATTCACACAGCCACCAACCGCCGATCGAAATGACGACGATGATCAGCAACTCAAGCCGCTCTGCGGTTAACAGCGATTGCCCTTTCAGTTTATAAACGAGGGCGTCAACGAAAAGTATGTAGCCTGTCCAAACAATCGGTGTGAACCAACGCCCGACGATCTGGTTACCACCGAACAGTAAAGCCTCAGCCGCAATCATTATCGCAATGCCCAGGTATCCATGAACGGGGAGTCGCGGTTTGTTGATGGCAGTGCGCACGGTCGTAGTATTATGACGCCGGCGCGAATTAGCAACGATAATTATCAACGTACCGTTAATGTTCTAGAGTTTGTTGCCCGACGGCGCGCGGCGAAGCTCGACGGTCCGTCAGGTCTCATTCACACCGTGGCTTCAGCGAGGTGTTCTCAGGGCAATTGAATTAGGCTAACCGTTTCAACGGTTTCCAATTCGAAAGCCGTTGAAACGGCTGCGAGCACTCGCGCTGGGTGATGTCACCTCGCTGAAGCGAGGTGTGAATAAGATCTCCGGCACGGCTCTTTCAGTAGCAACAGGACCTTAGAACATCTATCGAAAGCCGTCTAACGAAGGAACCCTTCATTGCCACGCAGATCAAGCGGTATCCTGCTGCATCCAACATCGCTGCCTTCGCCGTTCGGCATCGGCGACTTTGGCGATGGGGCGCGCGCCTTTATCGACTTCCTTCATGACGCGGGACAGACGCGTTGGCAGACGCTGCCGCTTGGTCCAACCGGATACGGCAACTCGCCATACCAGGCGCTGTCGGCGTTCGCCGGCAATACTCTGCTGATACATCCGCGCGCGTTAGTAGATGCAGGCTTGCTTGAAACCAATGATGTCACGGCGCCTTTGTTCCCTTTCCCACACGTCGATTTCGACGCGACGCGATCGTTCAAAGCAAAGATACTAAATCGGGCTTTTAAGAATTTCCGTCGAGACGCGTCGCGGTCGATGACTTCAGAATTCGAAGATTTCTGTGCGCGCTCATCCTGGTGGTTGGACGACTATGCCTTGTTTCGCGCTTTGAAAGCGGCGCAAGGCGATCGCGAATGGACCGCATGGGATCGCGAAATCGCTTTTCGTGTGCCTGGCGCACTACAGCATGCGCGCGACGAACTCGACAGCGAAATCCAGGCACAGAAATTCTTTCAGTTTCTCTTCTTCCGCCAGTGGATGTTGCTGTGTGACTATGCGCGCGAACGGAATGTCTGGATCATTGGCGACCTGCCGATTTTTGTCGCGCATGATTCGGCTGATGTGTGGGCCCACCGCGAATATTTCAAGCTCGACGACAGCGGCAGGCCCGTTGTCGTCGCCGGCGTTCCGCCTGATTATTTTTCCGAGACGGGTCAACTGTGGGGCAATCCGCTGTACGATTGGGACCGGCTGCCGCGCGGACAACTTTCAATGGTGGATCGAACGAGTGCGCTGGTCGCTCGAACTGTTCGACCTTCTTCGCGTCGATCACTTTCGCGGCTTTGCAGCGTGCTGGGAGATTCCCGCGGGCGAAGTCACCGCCCAAAATGGCGAATGGGTTGACACGCCCGGGCATGAATTATTCGCCACTCTGAAAAAAACGCTTGGAGATTTGCCCATCATCGCAGAGAATCTCGGCGTTATTACACCGGGGGTCGAGAATCTGCGCAAGGAATTTGGCTTCCCGGGAATGCGAGTTCTCCAATTTGCGTTTGGTGGAGACGCAACGAACGATCACTTGCCGCACAATCACACGCGCGACGCGGTCGTTTACACTGGCACACATGACAACGATACGACGGCCGGCTGGTTTGAGGGTCTGGCGACAGACGAACGCCAGTTTTGTCTGAAATACCTGGCCAGCAACGCCCGCGAGATCAACTGGGACATGATTCGCGCCGCGATGGCCTCAGTCGCCGACACCGCGATTATTCCAATGCCGGATCTAGTCGGCCTGGGGACCGAAGCGCGAATGAATGTGCCTGCTAGTGAAATCGGGAATTGGGTGTGGCGAATGAACGCGAATGCAATTACGATGATCTGATTCATCGACTGAAAGCATTGGCGGAGATTTACGGAAGAAGGACGGATTGAACCATCATCGCCGCGCTGAGCGCCGTTGGGTGCCGAATATTTATAGCCGGAATCGCCGTCCAATTTTCTTTGTGCCTTGAATAATATGGCTTGGCTAGCTATAAACGGCTCCTGACGGAGACTCCGCGTCACTCGACTTCAGCTGAACGTAACCGTTCCAAAGAAAGGCTAAAAAATGAAGGTCATAACCAAATTGATGTTTTTGCTTTTCGCCGCCACGCTTCTCTGCTCTGCCTGTGTGAAGGGCCCTGAAACCGGCAACACCGGCCGCGGCGCTAAATCCGGCGGACCGGTGCGGATCGGGTTTTCGATGGACACGTTGAAGGAAGAACGCTGGCAGCGCGACAAGGCCCTCGTCGAACAACGCTGCAAAGAGGCCGGCGCCGACTGTGAAGTTCAGGTCGCCAACAGCGACGATGCGGTGCAAACCAAACAATGTGACAACCTCTTGACCAAGGGCGTCGATGTTTTGATCGTGGCGCCACACAACGGACAAATCGCTGCGTCCATCGTTGAGGCGGCGCACAAACAGGGCGTGCCCGTCATCAGCTACGACCGACTGATTCGCAACGCCGACGTTGACCTTTACGTTTCACATCAGGTCGTGAAAATTGGCGAGATGCAGGCCGGATATGCGCTCAAGAACGCGGCGAAGGGTAACTACGTATTGATCGGCGGCTCACAGACGGACAACAACGCGCTGCTTTTGATGGAAGGTCAGATGAACGTGCTGCAACCCGCGGTTGATAATGGCCAAATCAAGATCGTGACGAAGCAGTTCGCGCGTGAATGGTTGGCCAGCGAGGCTTTGCGCATCATGGAAGATGCGCTTACGAAAAACAACAACGACATCCAGGCCGTCGTCGCTTCGAATGATGGCACCGCGGGCGGAGCGATTTCTGCTCTGCCGCCGCAACTGGTCGGCAAAGTTTTAGTGACCGGACAGGATGCATCGCTTGATGCCGTGCAGCGGATCGTGCAAGGCAGCCAGACGATGACAATCTACAAACCCATTCAGCCGCTCGCGTTCGCCGCGGTCGATTCGGCAATTAAACTCGCGCGCGGAGAAAAGGTCGATGCGAAAGACAAAATCAATAACGGCAAAATCGATGTGCCTGCAATGTTGTTCGAGCCGGTGGTAGTAGACAAGGACAACATCATGCAAACGGTCATCAAAGACGGCTACCACAAAGTCGAAGACGTTTATAAGAACGTGCCGAAGGATCAGTGGCCAAAGCAATAAACCTAAGCAACTGCAAATTGAAAAATGAAAATTGCAAATCGCAAATTTAGCGAGGGGCAATTTTCATTTTGCACTTTTCAATTTTCAATTCTCAATGTTGTTTGATCCAAGACGATGATTTCACATCTTCTCGAGATGAAAGCAATCACGAAATCCTTCCCGGGTGTGAAGGCTCTGGACGGCGTGAGCTTTGATCTGAGAGCCGGCGAGATTCACGCGCTTGTCGGCGAGAACGGCGCCGGGAAATCGACTCTGATCAAGATTCTCGCGGGCGTCTATCCTCACCCTGAATATGGGGGGAAAGTCTTTCTTGAGGGCGCAGCGCGCCGCTTCGCGAGCGTGCGTGACTCTGAGCAAGCGGGCATCGCGGTTATCTATCAGGAACTCTCGCTGGTCAAAGATCTCAGCGTCGCGGAAAACATTTTTCTCGGCCGCGAGCCGCGCCGTTTCGGCATCATTAATTGGGAAGAGCTTTACAGCCGCGCACAAAAACTTCTCGATGATCTTCATCTGACCATCGACACCGGCAGTCCGGTTCGCAACCTCGGCATCGGGCACCAACAGTTGGTCGAGATTGCCAAAGCGCTTTCTCAAAACGCCCGCATCGTCGTGCTTGATGAGCCGACGGCCGCATTGACTGACGCTGAAGTTGAGACGCTCTTCGGAATTCTGAATGACTTACGAGCACGGGGCGTGGCGATGATTTACATCTCGCATAAGCTCGACGAGGTCTTTCACATCAGCGATCGCATTACCGTGCTGCGCGATGGAAAGACGATTGATACCACTACAACTACTGAAACGGACGAGCCACGGGTGATCGCCAGAATGGTGGGTCGCTCCGTCGATCAAATTTTTCCTGAAGCTAAACACGATCGCGGCGAAGTGGTTTTTGAAGCGCGCGATGTCACGGTCGAAGATCCCTCGGTCCCGGGCAAGCTGTTGGTCGATCACGTCGGATTCACTGCTCATAAAGGCGAGGTCTTAGGCATCGCCGGCTTGATGGGATCGGGCCGGAGCGAGCTTCTGATGGCAATCTTTGGCGCCCATCCGGGACGCAAGTCCGGGGAAATTCTCGTGGATGGAAAGCAAATTCAGATCGCGAAACCATCCGACGCAATTCGAAACGGCATCGGCTTTGTGACTGAAGATCGCAAGCGCTATGGTTTGATTCTCGATCAGACGATTCTGAAAAACATGACGCTGGCATGCCTGCGCAGAGTGTCAGGACGCTTCGTCACAAGTGAGGACGCGGAAGCGGCTGCGGGCGAGCGGGCCGCAACTGAGCTACGGATCAAAGCACCATCAGTCTTCACCGTCGCCGGTACCCTGTCTGGGGGCAATCAGCAGAAGGTGGTGCTGGCAAAATGGTTGTTGACGAATCCGCGCGTCCTGTTTCTCGATGAACCGACGCGCGGGATCGACGTGGGCGCGAAACAGGAAATCTACGCGCAGATTAATCGTCTGGCTGAGAGCGGCCTCGCGATTGTTTTGGTTTCCTCAGAGCTTCCCGAAGTACTCGGCCTATCTGATCGCGTGATCGTCTTACACGAGGGACGGGTGACGGGCGAATTCGCGCGCAGTGAAGCGACCCCCGAAGCAGTGATGTCGTGCGCGACGGGTCATGCGCGCCGCGCAGCGTAGCGGCGAAACCGAAGACGCGGTTCGTTTGGTTTCGTGGTTTAGTTTTGTCTGAGCAGAGAGAGCTATCATCCATGAAAACACACGAAAGTCCGAGCCCGCGCAAATAGTACATAACCATGTCGGAGCCTAAAACGGAAACAGGACGACTCAAACTTCGCACATCGGCGTTGCGCGCCTACACGATGTTGCTCGCGTTGATCGCTATCTGGCTCTTCTTTCAGTGGGCCACAATTGATCAATACCATCCTTACGGACTTTTCCTGGGAGCAATTAATTTCTCGAAGTTGCTACAGCAGACCGCCGTAACGGGCGTGCTGGCTGTCGGCATGTTGATGGTCATCGTCAGCGGCAACATCGATCTGTCGGTCGGCGCGGTCGTTGGTCTGGCGGGCGGCATCGCCGCGATGACCCAGGGTTGGGGATTAGTTCCGTGTCTGGTCGCAGCCATCGCAGTCGGCTTGTTGATTGGCGCGCTGCAAGGGACGCTCGTTGCTTACGTAAACATTCCGTCGTTTATCGTCACGCTCGGCGGATTGCAGGCGTGGCGCGGCGTGATTCTTAAACTGACGAAGGGCGCGACAATTCCCGTGGAGCTCCCGTTCTTTCGCTCGCTTGGCCGCGAGTTTCTTGATCCGAGAATCGGGATTGCGTTAGCCGTACTTGGAATTGCCGCAATTACCTGGACGAACATTCGCCGCAATCGGGCGCGACATCGGCACGGATTAAAAACGCTGAGCGTCTCTGCGATCGTCACCCGAATCGTTGTTCCGTCAATCGTCATCGTCGCGTTCATCATTCTGATGAACAAAGCCGGGGGTCTGCCGATTCCCGTGATATTCCTGCTCGCGGTCGCACTTGCCGGAGCGTTTCTGACGGCAAATACGACCTTCGGTCGCTACCTTTACGCGATTGGTGGTAACCCGGATGCCGCCCGTTTGTCGGGAATCAATCTGCAGCGATATATCCTCGCGGCGTTTTGCCTGATGGGCGCGCTCGCAGGATTAGCTTCACTGCTGCACACGGCGCGCGTCGGCAGCGCCTCGCCTGATGCGGGCACTCTGATGGAACTCGATGCGATCGCGTCATGCGTAATCGGCGGCACCAGTCTGATGGGTGGCCGCGGCACAGTGTTCGGCGCCGTGCTCGGCGCATTGATCCTATCAAGCCTCGACAACGGCATGTCGCTTTTAAATGTCGAGAACTGGGCGCAGTACGTGGTAAAGGGCGGAGTGCTGGTCGCCGCGGTGGGCTTCGATATGTTCGGCAGAAGAAAAGGTTAGGAAAGTGTCAGAACCGCGGTAGCGACCGGATCTATCATTCAACCTTCTAAATCGCTGCGGTTGATAACCACCGTTTTGAGGCTTGGAGGCTTGAAAAATTGATCCGGTCGCTACCGCTCGCGCTTCTGACACACATTCGGCAGCCGGAGACCTCGATCAATTGTTCACACAAGACTTATCAAATGATCTCGTCTGCGCTGTCGATCTCGGCGGCACAAATCTGCGGGCTGCAAACATCGATTGCGACGGATCGATTCACGAACGCTTCAGAGTCGCCACACCTGACGCAAACAATCCCAGCGAAATAGTTTCGGCGATTGTCTCGGCAGTAACGGAGTGTACCAACCAGGCTGCGAAACGCGGCGAAACAGTCCAGGCGGTTTCAGTGGTGGTTCCGGGATCTGTGCACGCTAACACTGGCGTGATCGTCAACGCGCCTAACATTCCAGCAATTGTCGATTTTGATTTGGGCCAGGCCTTAAGCGCGGCACTTGACTGGCCCATATCGCTTGAAAACGACGCGAACGCCGCGGCGGTTGGTGAAATGTGGCGCGGGGCCGGACGTGGTTGTCAGACGATCATCTGTCTGACGCTGGGAACCGGAGTCGGCAGCGGCATTATTCTCAACGGAAAACTATGGC
>QHXH01000324.1:0-489 GCA_003222855.1 Acidobacteriota bacterium | reverse complement strand
CCACATCATCCTCAATCGATATTGCGCGCGAAGCCTGAAGTCGATCTGTCCGCGAAAGAAATTGCCAGAGCTGCAAATGAAGGCGCCGCGTTCGCCCTCGAAGTGTTTCGAAAAATGGGCATGTATCTCGGCATCGCGATGGCGAATCTGGTTAATATTTTCAACCCGGAAGCTATTATCGTTGGCGGTGGCGTGTCCGAATCGTTCGAGCTATTCGCCCCATACGCGCGTGACGAAATATTGAAACGTTCGTTCCCGGTTCCGGCGCGGCGTTGTCGAGTTCTAAAAGCCGAATGCGGTGATGATGCCGGATTGCTCGGCGCGGCGTGGCTGGCCGTGCGAGCCGATGATAAGAACCTTTAAGCACAAAAGGCACAAAAAGAATACCGCGCCTCTTGTTAATCGATAACGTCCTCCCTTGTGCCTTTTGTGCTTTTTTATGGCTAAATGTTTTTGAGTATGCCCGCCCTGATCATTCACGGCCATTTC
>QHXH01000644.1 GCA_003222855.1 Acidobacteriota bacterium | reverse complement strand
CGTGATAAATCTGGCCGTTCGGGAGTTGGATCCTCTGCCAAGTTTGCCCGCGCGTCACTGAAAGGCTGACGCCGGCGTCGTTCGCCACGGCCATTCGATTTGGCTGTGTTGGATCGATCCAGATGTCGTGATTGTCACCACCGGGGCTGGCGCCGGCAAAGCCTCCACCGCCGCCGCCACCGGGACCACCGCCGCCACCCACGAGTGTTTGACCGCCATCGATCGAACGGCCGTAGGGGTTTGTCAGAAAGTGGACTTCGTTTTCATTGTCCGGCGACACTTCGACGCGGAAGTAATAATGCGTGCGCCCACCCATTCGGCGATCTGAGCTAACCATTTTCCAGTTCTCGCCGCCATCATCCGAGCGCCAGAGTTTTCCGGCGGGGGTTTCTTGTTCTTTGTAGGGAGTGCCGTCGCCCGCTTCGATCAGAGCATAGATGCGCTTCGGATTTGAGCGTGCGATCGCCAGGCCCCACTTACCAGTCGTGCCCGTTGGCAAACCGTGTCCCGTGATTCTGGTCCACGTCGCACCTTCGTCGTGAGAGACAAAGAGACCACTTCCCGCGCCGCCGCTTTCCCTGCCCCAAGTGTGAATCACAAGTGGCCACATGCCGGCAAACAGCGTCTTCGGGTTTTTCGGATCGATCACCAGGTCTGAGCAGCCGCTGTTCTCATCAGTAAAGAGCACGCGTACCCAGTTTTTGCCACCATCAGTGGTGCGAAAGACACCGCGCTCCTGCTGCGGGCCGTATGCGTGACCGACCGCGCAAGCCATCACGATGTCCGGATTCTTTGGATTGATCACAACGTGACCGATACGCCCGCTGTTATCAAGTCCCATCAGCTTCCATGTCTTACCCGCATCAGTCGATTTGTAGATGCCGGACCCCACAGAGATGTGACTGCGAATCCAGGCTTCGCCAGTGCCCGCCCACACGATATTTGGATCGGACGCCGCAATTGCCAGCGAACCAATCGACTGCACGGGCTGCGCGTCAAAGATCGGGAGCCCGCGTAATAAATGTAAGGCTGTCCCGGCACGCCCACAATCGAGGTAGTGCGATTTCCAACTGGCCCGATATAGCGCCAGCGCAACGCGTCGGTGTTGGGTTGCTGCGCCTGCACGAGCGCGACCATTGTTGCTGAAAGAATGAAAACGGAAACCGATAGTATTCGGAGCGATGGCTTTATGATCATTTCTAACCTCCAGTGAAGACGAACTGTAAGTGTTTCGACGAATGTGTCTATTGATACAGCAGAAGCGATCTGGCGGGATGCTTCTATCGAGAATCACTTACAAAGTCAACAAAAATTCTTGCAGTGGTGTTCGGCGACAGGAAGACCAGACGATCCACGAATCCACACGAACGAAACATGAAGGGCTGTCTATTCGTGTGGTTTCGTGGATCGTTCTTATTGTTTTATTGATCAAGCATTGATCTGGACCCCTTTTGGTAACTACCGCGATTCTCTGGCGCTTTGCAGCGTTTCGAGTCGGAGAGTTAATCTAGGACTGAACAATATAGGGTCCTACGCATTCAAAGGTGATTTATGTCAGAGAGCACAAAGAAAGCACTGATTGTAGTGGATGTGCAGAATGATTTCTGTCCCGGCGGCTCGCTCGCGGTCGCCCAGGGTGATGAAGTCGTCGCGCCCCTGAATAGACTGATAAAGGAGTTCCTGGATCGCGGCGAGCCGGTTTACAAGACTCGCGATTGGCATCCGGCGCAGACAAAACACTTCGCGGTCTACGGAGGAACATGGCCGGTTCATTGTGTGCAAGACACCGCGGGCGCAGAGTTCCACCCGGATCTGCTTGATGATCCACGCATAACCGTCATCTCGAAAGGGACAGACGAAGCCGCCGATGGTTATTCAGGCTTCGATGGCACGAATCTCGGTCAACTGCTGCGCGACGAAGGCGTCGAAGAAGTTTGGGTAGGTGGCTTGGCGACAGATTACTGTGTGAAGCAGACAGTACTGGACGCGGTACGCCAGGGATTCGAAGTTAAAGCACTTGCCGACGCCATGCGCGCCGTGAACGTAAAGCCGGATGACGGAGCGAACGCAGTTGAGGAGATGCGGCAAGCCGGCGCAGAGATCGTCGGAGATAAAATTAAAGCGGCGGGTACGGGTCAGTAGCCCGACCGTGAGGGAGGGCGTCTGTTTATTTTGTGTGGTACGCCCTCCCTTACGGTCGGGCTACTGCTTTGCTGCTCACTGCTCACACTCACCGTTTTCACCGGCACCGATGCTTGCAATCGTCTCTCGCTTCCTTCGCTCTCCTCTCGCAAATCTTTCGTTCACCCTTCAGCGGAATTAACTTGCATGCATCTTTCTTAACTCGATAAACGTCGTTACAGTGGTCCTTGCATCTGTTCCTGCCGCCCGCAGAAACACTTGAGCCCGCGATCCATAGTCCCGAACAAAACACCAATAGGGCCGCCACGCAGGAAATAATTCTCGTTTTCATACAATCGTAATCTCCTTCCACTCAGTTGAAATGGGGGAGAGCGTAAGTACTGCCGGCTTCGAAACAGCATCGGCACAATGTATCGGAGGGGTTGCGCTAAGAATACTACCGAACCGGCGCGGCGAAAAGCCCAAATCACTTAGTGTCCTAATTTCCGTTTGCTCAGCGCTCCTCTGCGAAGACCTCCGTTTTTCCTCTG
>QHXH01000643.1:2430-2989 GCA_003222855.1 Acidobacteriota bacterium | reverse complement strand
AGAGTTTCTTCCTTCTGTTTCGCTCGGTTTATGCAAAGCGAGGACTGCTTGGGTTGTAGTTAGAAAGAGGCTGTAACCGCTGCCGCGTGAGATGAACCTGACGTTCGGATCTGTTTGGCCGCGGTTCTCTTCGAAACTCATCGGCAGTCTGCCATAGGCATTCATCACATTCTGCATTAGCTGATTGCCCGTGGATTCGCCGACAACGCGCCTCGCTCTTGACACTTGTGGCGCCAAATCCGTCAATGAGCTTTTACCCGGCTGTCGAGTAGAGACTGGCTGAGGAGGTTGTTGACCGCGTCGCGGAGTTCGTAAATCAACCATCACGAATAGCCCAACAACAGCTATCGAAACCAACGTGATGATTAAAATTCGGAAAGGAAATGAAGGAATTGGGGGAAGCATTTCTTGGACCTTTCATTGAAGCCGCATGTGACTGCGGCAACGTCAGGAATTCTCAATGTAACACTAACCGTGAGGTAGCGGTGTTTGGGCGCTACGAGACGTTAACCTCTCTGAACAACGAGCAGAAATATATGCCTACTAATTCGCGGGCTGA
>QHXH01000643.1:0-2387 GCA_003222855.1 Acidobacteriota bacterium | reverse complement strand
CATCGGTATCGCTGCAAATGATAGATAGTCTGCTGTGAATCGGCAGCGGCGAGAATCCTTGGCGGACTATGTGAAGAGAATTAGAAACAGCGCGCGGCTTTCGCTTTCAGATGTTGAGAGGCAAAGCGCGCGCACCGGCTACAAGATTGCTGGGAGTTACGTTTCACGAATTGAAAACGGCGTCGCTCGCAATCCGAGCAAAGATAAACTCATTGGTCTGGCTAAAGGGCTTGGAGTGCCTGAAGAAGAAGTCTTCGCGGTTGCTCGCGGAAAGTCTTTGGATGAGCCTACTGCCCGCGAGCAAAGGCTGCTAAGTTACTTCCGCGAACTACCGCGCGAGCGCCAAGACGATTTTACGCGCATCGCCCACACTCTGCATCGCGAGTACTCGGTTAAGGCGTTGAATCCCAGGAAAAACAAATTAAGGGACAAGAAGTCGAGCTAAGGTCCTTTCAAGCGATCATAGTTACGTTTGAAAAATTGTCGCCAAATCAAAAGGGTCAAAGTCGAACCGCTGATCGACGTGTTGGAAAGAGAGATCGACCGCCTGATGCTCAACGTGTCCTGCGAAAAGGGTAATAGAATGACCCCTGTTGACGCGTAGCGTCGTCATGAATTTAGCCAGGCGTTTCAACGCCGGGTAGGGATCGACGAAAACATTCGTCGCGTAGCGACGGCTGAAAACCGTTTGAGATTTGGGGAAATCAGTCGTCGCTACGCGACGAGAACAACGTACCCCTCGCTCCCCGGCGTTGAAACACCGGGCTAAAGTCAGGCCGACGCTACGCGTCGAGGACATTTGATCCGAGTTCCCTGAAGTGTTCAGCGGACTGCAGCGATCCCAAATTCGCCGGTCAGACGAATGTCTTCAGAGCCGGAGCCGATCATTACTTTGAACTTGCCGGGCTCGACTACGAAATGCATCTGCCGATCCCAGAGGGCGAGGTCTTCGGGCTTCAAGATGAAAGTGACGGTTTTCATTTCGCCGGGCCTGAGATGAATCCGTTCGAAGCCGCGGAGGTTCTTTTCATAAGTCGTCACGCTGGTCACCAACTCGTGCGTGAAAAGCTGGACGACTTCGTCGCCTTCGCGTGAGCCGGTGTTGGTTACGTCGAGAGTGATGGTGATTTTAGCGCCTTTGAGCGTAGGGTTAACCCGGTCGCTACCGCTCGCGGTACTGACCCGCTCGACCTGCGGAGTGATCTTGAGATTACTATAGGCGAATGTGGTGTAACTCAAGCCATGACCGAAAAAGTAGAGCGCGCCGTTGACGCGGGTGCGCTCGCCTTCCCATTGCGCGCTCGGTTTCGTAGGAAAGTTGTAGGGAATTTGCCCGACTGTCTTTGGGAACGTGACCGTGAGTTTTCCGCCGGGGTTGTAATCTCCGAAAAGCACGTCAGCAATTGCGGTCCCGCCCTGCGCGCCGGGGAACCATGCTTCGATAATTCCGGGCACATACTTATTCACCCAGTTGATGCTCATCGGGCGGCCGTTGAGCAAGACGACCACGACTGGTTTGCCGGCGGCATAAACTGCCTGGACCAGATCAAGTTGGCGGCCGGGCAGATCGAGACTGGTGCGCGATGCGGTTTCACCAACGGTGTTCGGCGAATCTCCGAGCACCACGACCGCGACGTCGGAATTCTTAGCCACCTCGACGGCTTTGGCAATTTCATCTTTTTCTTTCTGCGTCAGTGGCTCCGGCAATACTTCCGTCTCTGGCCAGTGTTCATTCGTTACTTCACAACCTTTCGCATAATTCACTTTTACTTTGTCGCCTAACTTGTTCTTAATGCCTTGCAGCACTGTGGTCCCCTTCACGCCGTTCGGGCCATAACGATAGCGAGTGAGACTGTCATCGTCGGCATTCGGGCCGATCACAGCGATCGAATGAAGATCTTTGCTGAGCGGCAAAGCGTTGCGATTGTTCTTGAGCAGCACGATGCTCTCACGCGCTGCGCGCAGAGCGATTTGCTGATGTTCCGAAGAATTGACGGTCTTCACCGCATAATCAGCGTCTGCGACGTAGGGATGGTCGAACATGCCCAGGAGGAACTTCACTCGCAGCACGTCGCGCACTCGGTCATCAAGCGTTTTCATCGAGACCTTGCCCTCTTTGATCAATGCGCGCAGCGGCAAAATGAAATCGTCCGGCGGAGTGAAATTGGTCTTCACATTCAAACCGGCTTCGATGGATTGTCGCACGGCATCTTTCATGTCCGTCGCGACGCCGTGTTTGTTGTAGAGATATTCGACGGCCGCGCTGTCAGAAACCACGTAACCTCGAAACCCAAATTCGTTTCTCAATCGCTCGGTCAGCCAATAATGACTGCCGGTGACGGGAATTCCATCGTAATCGTTATAGGAACTCATCACGCCGAGTATTC
>QHXH01000642.1:2261-2648 GCA_003222855.1 Acidobacteriota bacterium | reverse complement strand
TTCCAGCAGACTCCAGCTCAAAAGTCCGGCGCCATAACTCAGCACTAAACCGATCGGATTGGTGCGGAGAACGAACGCCTCCCAAAACAAAAAGAAGAGCACCGTCAGCGGGTCGGTGACAAAGCTCATCCAGTAGTTGAATCCACCGGACGCCAGATTGACCAGGTGACTCTCGCTGGGATGCTCAAAGAATTGGCTTTTGATTTTGAGGTAAGCAGCCATTGACGGTTCTCTGGTCCTATTGGAGGCCTTTAAGAAAAAAGGACCGGCCTCGATTCCGCTAAAGCCCTTTACGTCTCCATCGCCCTTTTAGCACGAGGCCGTACATCTTAACAAACTTTTCGTCCGGAGGCATCGGTTTCGGAAGTTTTCTCCTGGTGAAAACTT
>QHXH01000642.1:0-2223 GCA_003222855.1 Acidobacteriota bacterium | reverse complement strand
AAAAGCGCCAATTGAAGATGTCGAAAAGAAAGCTTCAGATTGCCGTTCCAAAAAAACCTTAGCCGACCGTCATGTCTCAACCCCTTCTCGCATCTCTCTTCGACGCAGCCGAGCGGCTGCCGCTGACCGTCTCGCAGTTAACGGCTTCGATCCGCGGCGAACTGGAGAAGCGTTTCGCTTCTGTCTGGGTCGAAGGTGAGATTTCAAACTTTCGCGCGCATGTCTCCGGCCACTGGTACTTTACTCTGAAGGACGAATTTGCGCAGTTGCGCGCGGCGTGTTATCGCAGCAGCAATCAGCGGATTCGGTTTCGGCCCGAAGATGGTTTGCAGATGAGGGCGCGCGGCCGGGTGAGTGTGTACGAAGCGAAGGGCGAGTATCAACTTATCGTCGACAGCCTCGAACCTGTTGGCGCGGGGGCGCTGCAACTGGCGTTCGAACAGACCAGAGCGCGACTGCAAGCCGAAGGATTGTTCGCGACCGAACTGAAGCGTGCGATTCCGATCTTTCCGCGACGAATCGGTGTGGTCACTTCGCCGAGCGGCGCCGCGATTCGCGACATCATCAACGTAATTTCGCGCCGGACCCGCAGTGTCCATTTAATGTTCGCGCCGGCCCGCGTGCAGGGCGAAGGCGCGGCCAGCGAAATTGCGCGGGCCATCCGGCTTCTCAACGAACATCACGCGAGCGCAAGTTACGATCGCGGGATCGACGTAATATTAGTAGGCCGCGGCGGAGGTTCCGCGGAAGATCTCTGGGCTTTTAATGAAGAGGTTGTGGCGCGCGCCATTCGCGCTTCGGCGATTCCGGTCATCTCCGCGGTCGGCCATGAAACTGATTTCACGATTGCCGATTTTGCGGCCGACCTGCGGGCGCCAACACCTTCGGCTGCGGCTGAGTTAGTCGCGGCCCACGAAGAGCAACTTTGCGCGCAGCTCGAAAGCTTGATTGCCAGCCTGTCGCGATCGCTGCGATTTCGCGTTGCCGCGGAACGCGCGCAGGTTCAGGAGCTAACTTACTCGCGGGGCTTTGACGAGGTGCGGGGGCAACTGCGCGCGGCGAAGAGTGCCATGGATACGGCGGACCATCGACTGCGAGCCTTGATCGCTTCATCTTTGCAGACAGCCATGCGACGACTTGATAACGCCGCGCACGCCCTGGCGCCGGGTTACCTGCGCGAGCGAGTGGCAATAGGTCGCGCCCGGTTCGACGCGCTTCGCCACGCACAAAATGCGGCGGTGAACTCGCGCCTCGAAACCGCGAGTAAGGAATTCAGTTTGGCAGCGGCGGCGCTGGACGCCATGTCGCCGTTGCGGGTGCTTGAGCGCGGCTACGCAATCGCGCAGAATGAGCGCGGCCAAATCGTCCGGGAAGCAGACGCGGTTTCGGCCGGTGACAAGTTGCGGCTGCGTCTGTGGAAAGGCGCGTTGGATTGTCGCGTTGAGAGCGCGAACGAGAATTGATTAGCTGAACACATGCCGGCAAAACGAAATCGCATCGTGATCGGTATCGGTAGGGGCGCAGCATGGCCAGCTCCCGCGCGCGCGGCCCGCCGGCGCAGCCGCGCCGGCCGAGTATTTGGATTCATCGCGATAATTCTGGTGGTGGTTGTTGTAGGAATCGCCGGCGGCGGATATTTCTGGTGGCAGCACTACAAATCGCAGCCTGGCTATTCGCTCGCGCTGCTGGTCGATGCGGCGCAGAGAGACGATCGTAAATCGATGGACCAACTTCTGGACATCGACAAGATCACCGCCAGCTTTGTGGCCGAGGCCCGGCAGCGAACCGGCGGCTCGTATTCGCCCGCGATCGCCGCGCTGATGCCGTCGCAGATCGAACAGCTCGCCGCCCGGCTCACGCCGCGGGTGAAACAAACGATTCACGATCAATTGCCCGCCGAGATTCAACGACTGTCAGCGCCCGCAGCCGGCAAGCCTTTCGCGTTGATAGCGATCGCCGTGCCGTACTTTTCCAGCGTCAAGCAGGACGGTAACAGCGCCCAGGCGATCGCCAAAATCAACAACGAACAAATTAGTCTGACGATGCATCAAGGCGCTTCCGGGCAATGGCAGATTGTCGCCATCGAAGACGATCGCCTGGCCGGGATTATCGCGGACACCGTCAGGAAAGGCTTGTCACCGACGGGCTCGCAGATGCAGGATCTGGTACCGCGTCCGGGAAAACCGGTAATCTTGCAGTAACTCAACACGCGTATATGAAAGC
>QHXH01000641.1 GCA_003222855.1 Acidobacteriota bacterium | reverse complement strand
CGCAGGTCTCCTTTGACCAGGGTAACTCCCGCACTCTTCATTGCCACGTCAGTTCCCGTGCCCATCGCTATTCCCACCTGGGCCTGGGCCAGCGCCGGCGCGTCGTTGATGCCATCGCCCGCCATCGCCACAAATCGTCCCTCGCGTTGAAACTTCTTCACTACCTCCTCTTTCTGATGCGGAAGCACCTCCGCCACGACTTCATCAATATTGAGTTTCTTCGCTACGGACTCGGCCGTCGTGTGGCTGTCACCAGTGAGCATAACAATGCGAATGCCTTCATCATGTAACTGTCTAATCGCTTCCGGTGTGCTTTCCTTGATTGGATCGGCGACACCAACCAACCCCGCGGCTTTGCCATCCACGACGACGAACATAACTGTCTGCCCATCGGCGCGTAAACTTTCGGCTTTCGTCGCAAGTTCTCCGGGGTCGATCTGCAAATCATCAAGCAGGGCGCGATTCCCCAGGGCAACCTGATGACCCTCGATCTCTCCCTTCACTCCTTTACCTGTCATCGAATCAAACGCGGTTGCATTTGTTAGCCCGACGCCCAGTTCTTGCGCACCGCCTACGATAGCCGCCGCCAACGGATGCTCGCTGCCACGCTCAAGGCTTGCGGCCATTCTCAATAAGGTCGTTTCATCCGTCTTCTCCGCAGTAACGATGCTGACCAATTTCGGTTTGCCTTCAGTAAGAGTTCCAGTCTTATCAACAACTAGAGTGTCAACCTTGCACATAGTCTCAATGGCTTCGGCATTCTTGAAAAGCACTCCGCTCTGCGCCGCTTTTCCGGTCGCCACCATGATCGACATCGGAGTCGCCAACCCGAGCGCGCATGGGCAAGCGATGATTAGCACAGCTACTGCATTCACTAAGCCGTGGGCCATCCGCGGTTCCGGCCCCCAGATGCTCCAGACAATAAAAGTAATAACTGCAATCGCGACAACCGCAGGTACGAAATAACCAGAGGCAACGTCCGCCAGCTTTTGAATGGGCGCGCGGCTGCGTTGTGCTTCGGCAACCATTTGGACGATTTGAGCTAACAACGTCTCAGAGCCGACGCGCTCCGCTCGCATCAAAAACGAGCCCGTGGCGTTCACCGTCGCACCAATCACTCGGTGTCCCTCATGTTTCTCAACCGGAATCGGTTCTCCTGTGACCATCGATTCATCGACCGAGCTTGATCCCTCAATGACAATCCCATCGACCGGCACCTTTTCACCGGGGCGTACGCGCAAGCGATCGCCTACTTGCACCTGATCCAGCGGAACGTCTTCCTCGCTGCCATCTTCACGAATCCGACGCGCAGTCTCAGGTGCAAGACCTAAGAGTGCTTTGATTGCCGCGCCGGTCTGACTGCGCGCACGGAGTTCGAGAACCTGGCCCAACAGGACAAGCGTCGCAATCGCCGCCGCTGCCTCAAAGTACACCGGCACGTTGCCGGATGGATCGCGAAATGACGGCGGGAAGATTTCAGGAAACAGCTTTGCAATGACACTAAAAACGTATGCGACTGACACGCCCAGACCAATCAGCGTGAACATATTCAGGCTGCGGTTCACGATCGACTGCCAGCCGCGAACGAAGAATGGCCATCCTCCCCAAATCACAACCGGCGTTGCCAGCCCGAATTGAACCCAGCCAAGCACTCGCATCGATGCCAACTGTTCGACGGGATTCCCAGGAACAATTTCGCTCATGGCGATCAAGAGCAGGGGCACGGTGAGAACCACACCGACCCAGAATCGCCGCGTCATGTCTTCGAGTTCAGGATTCTTTTCTTCCGCGAGGGAAACCGTGCGCGGTTCGAGTGCCATGCCGCAGATCGGACAATTGCCAGGCGCATCACGGACGATCTGCGGATGCATTGGGCAAGTGTATTCGACTTTCGACGCCTTTGGCGGAGTGCGCTGAATCTCTTTTTGAGTGACTCGGGCGTTGAGAAATCGCTCTGGCTCAGCGCGGAACTTTTCGAGGCAGCTTGTGCTACAGAAATAGTAGGTCTGCCCATTGTAGTCGAATGAGTCGGCTGCCTTGCGAGGGTCGACCGTCATCCCACATACCGGATCTTTCGCCAACGGCTCGCTGGTTGTATTCCGACTCATAGATTTCATGATCTATCAGGGCTTTGCGGGCGTGCTCTCCTCTTTCATATTCGTATTTCCATGCATGCCATGTGTACTCATATCCATTTTGCTGGGACGAAGCCGTAGAGTCGATCGAGCACCGCTGGCTTGGAGTAGAAAGTCAGATCGCTGCCAATGGCCATCGAGACGTGCTTTGTATTCCAGACGTCACGTACACCGCCGAATGCATAAGCGCCGATCCGAAATGAAGGATGGGCATCCTTGATTCCCAGGAGCGCACGATCACTTGCGCGGAGCAGTTCGTTCTTGTCGACTAATTCAAGACGCGTATAGAGGTAGTTCTTGTCAAGAAAGTTCACCGTTGATTCTGCTGTG
>QHXH01000640.1:5954-7116 GCA_003222855.1 Acidobacteriota bacterium | reverse complement strand
AGCGAGTAGGAGCCATGTGGAACGTTTGGGTCGAACCTCTAACATTCTCTTCGTCGAGCGCAAGGAATTTCCCAAAGCATCTGCGCGAGCGGTGCTTGAGTCAGGCGCAGAGTTGGCAATACCCCTTGAGGGTTTGGTTGATTTCGCAAAGGAACGTGATCGGCTTAGCCGTCAGCGAGACAAACTTCAAAATGAGTCTCAACGTTTGGCGTTGCAGCTTGCTGATGCACAGTTCAAGAGTCGGGCGGCGCCGGATAAAGTAAGGGATGTCGAGGATCGTTTTGCTGAGGTGGCTGTTCAGATTGCTGCTCTCAATCGTCATATGGACGCGCTATCGTGAAGAATCAATGACGACAGTTTCCATAAATATTTCGTGCCTACGGCACGTTTGCTTAACCCAGGAACGTCGTGTCCCGGAAGGGAGTTCTTGTTGAACTGGCTCGATGAAGGCGCGCTCTATTCGAGCATCGGACTCTTTCTGCGCGAGGATCTCGGCCGCGGGGACATCACCACGCAAAGTGTGCTGGCCCGCAACGCGCGGGCGAAGGGGCGGTTCGTCGCGGCGGAAAAAATGGTAGTCGCGGGGTTGGAAGCGGCTGAGGAAGTTTTTGCCTCGCTCGATCCGCAATTGCAGTTGGAAGCGTTCACTGCTGATGGTGAGGAGGTCGAAGCCGGCAAAGTTATCGCGCGTACGAGCGGATTCGCTGACGTTCTGTTGGCTGGCGAGCAGGTGGCGCTGAATCTGCTTCAGCATCTTTCAGGCATCGCGACGATTACGCGCCAGTACGTGCGTGCGGTCGAAGGCACGGAGGCAAAGATTGCCGATACTCGCAGGACCACGCCAGGCTTGCGCATGCTGGAGAAATACGCAGTGCTGCTGGGTGGCGGCGCGAACAGTCGCTACGGTTTGGATGATGGTGTCTGCGTTAAATCAAATCATGCTGCGGTTGCCGGCGGCTTGGCGGCGGCAGTCGGCGGCGCCAGAGAGAGAATCGGCCACGCGCATCGGATTGCGGCGGAAGTTTCGGCAAAGGCGGAAATTAAGGAGGCGATTGACGCTGGGGCGACCGTTTTGATCTTCCGAGATGTGGACGAGCGTGAGATTAAGGATCTCATCGACCATGCGCGCCGGTTGTCGAATTCGCTCACAGTGGAAGTCTCA
>QHXH01000640.1:4313-5928 GCA_003222855.1 Acidobacteriota bacterium | reverse complement strand
GGCGCTGACTCAATCGGTGCGAGCCATGTCAATTAATTTTCAGATTCAGATGGCTTAATGTTTTACCGACACTGTGAGCCGTAGCGAGCGGATCAGATTTGCACGTAAAGGAACCGACCGCCCGAGTGGACGTTGAATCAAAGGCAGCTTTCGATGATTGACTCAAGCATCCTGTTTTCGATAGCGAGCATCCCTCAAATCTGTAGGCGAGGTGAGCAAATGAGAGACAATTCGGTTCGTAAATTGGTGATGACCGTTTTCGCGGTTCTTTTGATCGGCGGGCTTTTAGTCGATTCCGCGGCACAGAAACGGCGGCGCACGAGGCGTCGCTCTTCGGCTCCGCGAATTACGAATCCGGAAATCTATCAACCTTCGCCGGTCGACAATTCGAATGCTAATAGCTCTGAGACGAGTAATGCGAATGGCAATTCCAATTCGAATTCATCGCAGATTGAAGATCCTGAATCGATGAAGCGAACGATTCGCGTCCTCTCGAATCAAGTCGATAAGCTCACTGACAAACTCAATGACTTGCAGGCATCACAGCAGTCGATGGTCGATCTCGAACGATTATCGCGCGCCGAACAGCGGTCGGCTCAATTGCGGACGGAGTTGCGCGATGTCACGTCAAAGAAAGCAGAACTCGAAGCCCATCTCGAGGATGTTGAATTCGCGTTGAAGCCGGAGAACATCGAACGCGCCACGGCCGGGTATGGCACGACGCGGCCGGAGGAGTTACGCGAACAGCGGCGGCGGCAACTGGAGAATGATCGAACGCGGACGCGGCAACAGTTGGATCAATTGAACGCCAGTGAAACGCGCGTGCAGCAGGCAATTGCGACCTCTGATGCAGAGGTTGACCGTCTGCAGAAGAAGCTTGATGCCTCTGATCAAGCAGCGATCGAGAACGCGAAGACGAACTCTCAATCCGGCGCGTCGCAGGTTTCCGCTAGTCCGACGCCGACACCGAGTCCTTAGTGGCACAGACTTCAGTCTGTGCGCCCTGATAACAATCACAGACTGAAGTCTGTGCCACGTAAATGGGAACCATCTCTCGACCCGTCGCCACGGTCGCGCACACGCGCGGCTCGACGCCGCAGCGCCGCGGCGCGAAGATGCTGTTCTTCGAGAATGGCGAAACGGCGGGTACCGTCGGCGGCGGCTGTGTCGAAGCTGAAGTTTGGGCTGAGGCTCGCGAGACGATGCGCAGCGGCCTTCCTGCTTTGCATCACTTTGCGCTGACCGCGGACGAAGCCAGTGAAGAAGGCATGGTGTGCGGCGGTACGATGGACATTTTTATCGATGTGTGGAAAGAAGCTCAAGACCTTGATTAGAT
Source organism: Acidobacteriota bacterium (assembly GCA_003222855.1). Lineage (GTDB taxonomy): Bacteria > Acidobacteriota > Blastocatellia > Pyrinomonadales > Pyrinomonadaceae > UBA11740. Next base: position 4,592 of record QHXH01000640.1, on the reverse strand, counting down.
TGAGTCATCTCTTCTTAGTTGTACCTCTTTGCGGGGTTTTAGGCTTTTCGCAAACGGCCAAAGCTCAGACACCGGACTTCTCTGGTTCATGGAGGTTCGATCGTTCACTTAGTAAGAACATCGAATCGCGGGCACGTTTCGATGATCTTACTCTCGTTGTCTCTCAGAGCGCTGCCGAGATTAGAATTACTCGCACGCTAATTACGAAGGGTAAGCAGCGTATTGCCAAACTTACCTACTACACTGATGGGCGTGGTGAAAAGAATCCAACAATATATG
>QHXH01000640.1:0-4226 GCA_003222855.1 Acidobacteriota bacterium | reverse complement strand
GGCGGTGAAACTTATGTTCAGCCCGCAAGAGATATCTGGGAGATATCAAATGATGGGAAACGTCTGGTGATTACAACTCAAATAGACGAGGTTAAGGATCTACCTTATTTAGCGAGAGAGCTAATTAAGGCCGAGACTTATCAGAGAGTCTTTACAAGATTCTAGCGGTTATGCGGTTTTCGGTTTAATTAGATGGCGGACTCGTTTATCGACAAATACAAATCTCAGCACCAGCACCCGCTGAACAAACTGTGCCACATGATCGGGGTTCCCATGATCACGATCTCGTGGCCTTTGTTTTTCTTCAGGTGGCGTTGGGCGCTCGCGCTATTCGCTACGGGTTGGATCTTGCAGTTTGTGGGACACGCCATCGAAGGAAATCGTCCGGCCTTCTTTCAGAATCCCGTATATTTCTTCGTTGCCCCATGGTGGCTGGTGCAACGCGTCGCACGGGCCGTTGGCCTTCTGCCTACATCTTCTTCAAAATAGCAGTTTCCTAAATCGCAAGCTTGCGAGTTCGCTTAGGTGCGGGCTCATCTATGGCTGTCAATAAAACTAAAACGGGAAGCAGCGTTGGCGATCACGTTCGCATTGTTTTGGAGGAAGGCTCGACGGCTGCCCTTGTGACTGTAATCAAGTCGCGCGATTTGAAGGTCGGTGCGAAACTGCTCGCAAAACAAAGCGGTGAGACAATCGGCGACCTGGGGGAGCCGAGGTTGAATGACGCCGTCATCCGTGAAGCATCAAGTTTCCTGCTGCTGCGGGACGACGCCAGATCGTCCAGAGTCGGTGAATTCGCTGCCGATCTGACATCGCTTACGGATTCGATTGTTTTGTTCGAACGAATCGAAAAAGAGCCGTGTTTAGTTGTTTCCGGCGCAGGTCATGTAGGCGCGTCACTGGCGCGTCTGGCTTCGCTGGTTGGCTATCGAGTGACCTTAATAGATGATCGCGCAGAGTTCGTCTCCCGAGAATTATTCGCTTCGCCGTCAGAGCAATCGATCAATTTAGTGGCCGCGGACAGTTGGGCCGACGCGTTGCGAGACGCTGTCGGAAACGGCCGGGCGGTCTCAGTCGCAATCGTTACGCGCGGCCACAAGCAGGATGAAGATTGTTTGCGCGCGGCACTGTCCGCTAACCCGGATTACATTGGGATGATCGGCAGCAAGCGCCGTACAAATATCGTGCTGGATAAATTACGCGCAGAAGGTTTCGATGAAGCGCAGCTTAAGAAAGTTCGCGCGCCGATTGGGTTAGACATTGGCGCGGTCTCGCCGGAAGAAGTGGCGCTCGCGATTCTCGCAGAGATCGTTACAGAACGGCGCGGTGGTGCGGGCGCTCCCCTGTCAGCGTGGCGGAGACCTTAACCACTAAGACACAAAGTCACCAAGCGGATCCACAAACGGTGCTAAGCAAGTGACACCTTCTAAGTGTCTTCGTTGCTTTGTGGTTAATTCCTGCTTCTCAAATACTCCGCCGGCAGCGGATTCTTGTCGTCTTCAGCTTGCCAGAATACAGTCACAATCCACCAACGTTTGCCATCGTTCATTAACTGAATGCTGTTGATGCCGCGCGCGAATGGCTTGACATCGTCGGCCTTGTGCCGCGATTCGTAGGTGCTGAAGATGTGCGCGATGTTGCCGAACTTCTCCAGGCGGCGCGACACCTCGCGCTCAAAAAATCCGTCCTTCTCAAGACGGGGCGCCGAGCGCTGAATGTACTCGTCGGGCGTGAGCACGCGCGAACCGACTTCACCAGTTGGTCGGGCTCCGGTCGGAATCAAACGCGCGCCGGAAACGAACAGCGAGCGAAAACGATCCCAGTTGCGTGAGCCAGGGGGGCCGGAGATCACGTCATAGAGCGACGCAACAATCGCATCCATTGTCCCGACGTCTGCCGGGTTCGCGTAGCAAGGGACACCATGGCAGCCGCGACTAGAAATTGAAAAGCAAGCGCAGTCAACGAGCGTTCTCTCACAATCACTCTCCTAATTAGTTTTGATGAAGTGCGTCGCAATTAAACCATACGTCGCGGATAGAAAACAAAAAGTCTTGCTCGGTCGTGCCAATTCGTAACGCAAACTGTTAGTTTGCGTAACCAACGGCGTTGGTGCTTGGTTGCTGGGAGCGCGGACGGTCATCGTCCGCACAGCCTGCGCTCCGCGGGCTAAGCGTTTCGATAGAAGTCCAGTTACGCAACCATCGTTCGCGCTCAGCGCTCAATGCGGGCGGGGACGCCCGCGCTCCCAGTATTATGGTGCCGGTGTTTCCGGAGTTGGCGCGACCGCCGCGCGGATGTTATTAAATTATTCATGTCTACGCGACAACAAGTTGAAGAGCGGCGCGATCGCGGCGTTAGCGAAATGTTTCGCGCCCTCGGGCATCGCAACTTCCGACTGTTTTGGTCGGGAGCATTTCTTTCAAACACCGGCAGCTGGATGCAGGCCGTCGCTCAGGGCTGGTTGGTCCTGTCGCTCTCAAATTCGCCATTTTGGCTGGGTGTCGACGGTTTTATGGCGACCGCTCCGGGATTATTTCTCACGCTCGCCGGCGGAGTATTCGCTGATCTCTTCGATCGACGCAAACTTCTGATCTATACACAGGCTGTGGCTGGACTCGCGGCCCTCACGCTCGGGGTGCTGGTGCTAACGCACGTCGTGCAGGTGTGGATGATTCTGTGTCTGTCATTCGTCACCGGTTGTTGCATGTCGCTCGCCGGGCCGTCTTACATGGCGCTGGTTTTTGATTTGGTCGGCCGTGAGGATCTCGCAAATGCGATCGCCTTGAACTCGACTCAGTTCCAACTCGCGCGTGCGCTTGGGCCCGTGTTCGCCGGAATTGCATTCAAACTGTTCGGGTTGGCTGGGTGCTTCATTGCAAATGGAATTTCGTTCGTCTTCGTAGTGATCGCGATGATGATGGTGAAATTTAATCATCCAAAGGCACGCGAAGGCGCGCCCACACGTTCAGTGAAAGAGAGGGGAGTGTTCCTCGGTGATTTGACGGCCGGGTTTCGATATGTCGCCGGCCGGCCACGCGTCTCGATGTTGCTGGTAATCTCGGCGGTGACGAGCATGTTTGGCGCGCCCTATATCTTCATGACGCCCGTATTTGCGCGCGATGTCTTTCATCTGGGAGAGACGGGCCTGGCAGTGCTGATGGGAATGGCCGGCGCGGGCGCCCTGTTCGGTGCGCTGTTTCTAGCGTACCTCGGCGACTTTCGACGGAAAGGATGGTTTGTGCTGAGCGGCGACATGGCATTTGCTATCTGTCTAATAGGTTTCTCGCTATCAACAAACGTCAAGCTGTCGTTATTCTTTCTTTTCGCGCTTGGCTTCGGGATTGTTTGCTCGGTGGCCGTCACGAACACGCTGTTACAAAAATTGGTCACCGACGACATGCGCGGACGGGTGATGAGCATGTTCATGCTTTCATTCATCGGAGCGATGCCGATCGGTAACCTGATTGCGGGCGCAGCATCGCATCGCTTCGGAGTGCAGCGAACACTGGCATCCGGCGGGGCAATTATCGCGTTGTTTGTGGGGACCCTGGCCATACGCAGCCCCAGACTGCGTGAGCTGTAAGAGCGTGTTCGGCTTTGGTTAAATGAACCTTGATGTGCAAAACTCGTCATATCCAATGATCAGTAAATTCGGTGTCAGAGGCCTGCTGTCGATCTTGATCGGATTCTATGTCGGCTCGATTATCAGCTATTCGCAAAGCGGATGGACAGGCGCGCACATCAATTCCGGCGGAAAAGATCTCAACGCCGTTTATTTCAGCGACACGAAGCATGGCTGGGTCGGTGGCGACGGCGGTTTTCTCGCCTCCACGGAAGATGCCGGCGCGAGTTGGGTCGAGCGGCGTCTGGGGATCGATCATGCCATCAACGATGTTTACTTCGTGAGCAAGGATCATGGGTTCGCGCTCACTGGCGGCAGCATTTTTGAGACTTCGGATGGCGGCCATTCGTGGCAGGAAGGGCACAAGTTTTCGCCAAACGATTTCGGCGGCGCCTCGCCTGAGTTGTACAGTTTGCGCTTCAACGGCAAGAAACGCGGCTGGGTAGTCGGATCGGCCAGTCGCGGCGATGTGATCGTCAATAGCATCCTGGCCATAACTCGCGACAGCGGCGTTACCTGGCAAGTCTTGCGCGCGCCGACTAATCAGGAGTTGATTCACATCGATGTAGTCGATGAGAAGCGGGGTTGGATCGTCGGGGCCGGC
>QHXH01000639.1 GCA_003222855.1 Acidobacteriota bacterium | reverse complement strand
ACGACGCTGTCTTGTCGAACACTCGAGCCAGTGCCGCAATCACTTCATCCGCTTTAGCCGGTCGTGTGCTTCCCGTTGGTTCAACCGGCGTGGCCGTGGCTTGTGCGATTACCGGAGGCGAGGGCAGAGGACTGTTGCTGCTTACTGCATGGGGCTCAACTTCGGGATTCCTTGTCGCGTCAGGCGATTTACTACACGCCAGCGATGAGCCTATATAGATAACTGCCAAGAGAATAAGCATGAGCCTCGGATTCAGCTGGCGAAGCGCGAAATTTCTTGAACGGACACGCATTTTTCTAATGATTATCTACGCGAGAGATTATGACAATCTGAGGTTGAGTGGGCCGGACATGCCGGCCCACCCACGTTCAAGCGAGACACGTCACAAAGAATTCAAAAAGTCTATCAACTGATTCTTTTGTGTCGTACTCAGATTACGATAGTTGTTGATGACGCCGGTGGCTTCGTTGGCGTGACGAAGAATTGACTCGCTCGTTACGCGTGTAGTTCCCGCCATCGTGCATCAGCTCGTTGCGCGTGCGTATGCCCCAAAGCGGAGCAGTCCGCAGCTTGTTCTTCATGGTCTGGTCAAGTTGGCCAGTGTTGGGATCATTTACCTGAGCAATCCCATCGCCCGTGCCCACGTCATGCAGCAGAAAGTCGCTGTACGGATGAATGATCTTGTTGCCCAGCGCATTCGGAACAGTAAAGGCCCCGCCGTTGATTAGCGTCCCCGGAGGTGCCGTGGTCAAGGTTGTAATGTGACAGATGTCACAACCTATCGAGTGGAAAAGCGAAGCTCCCGTTTGAGCACTCGCCGTTGCGGCCAGCCGAGCATCTCGCGATGGCGCCTTGGTCGCTCGCATGAAACGGGCGAAGGCGTCGATGTCGTTGTCCTTATCTTCGCCGCACTGGATCGATGGATTGCTGGTGCACGGCGTGGTGTCAGAAACGTCATCGCAGAGCGTGGTGACTTCTTGCAGGTTAAATCGGTTGGTGATGCCCATCTCATTCAAGTAAGCGCCACCCGAAAAAGTAAGCAAGCTGGCATCCTGACTCTTCCAACCGAACCGTCCGATCCGAAGAGCGTTATTTGCTTCGGCCACGGGCACAAATGTCACTTGACCTTTCATGCCCGACGGCTGCCCGTTGGGAATGTTTTGCAGAGTAGTGTTCGATATGGCCTCTACAAATCCAAGTCCGATGAGATTGGTGGTCATCCGCCGAGTGCGAACCGTTTCCGCGCCGGGGACGCGTTCTTGCGCTTGTTCGTTTGGATGATTGTAGATAATCGCGTGCGTCACCAAATCGGTAACCACGCCCGGACAAGTCGCCCGTTGATTGATGAGCGATCTGTTCGCAATGGTCACTCCCGTCAGACCGCCGCCGTCATTGATAGTCAAGGTGGCGGGGACGAAATTGCCAAAGCCGTCGTTATGTCCGGCGCGAAGTTCTGAGATCTGGCTGATCCCTCCGGTGACCGGATTTTGATGACACTCAGCGCACGACTGAGCATTGTAGACGGGTCCCAGGCCCTTGGTGACGTCATCACGTTCCTCGAACGTTCCTCTGTCATCATCATGCGTTGCCTGGCTGACAAAGGTCGCATCGTTAGTCAGCGTGTCAAATCCGGTAGGAGCTTCGGTTGCTGATTGGCTTTCGACCGTTCTCGATGCCCAAATGGGCAATGCGAGAGCTACGGCGAAGAGAAGAAA
>QHXH01000638.1 GCA_003222855.1 Acidobacteriota bacterium | reverse complement strand
TCGATACGTCCGTCATCATCGACGGGCGAATTGCGGACGTGGCCGAGACGGGATTTCTCACCGGCACGCTGATCATTCCGCAGTTCATTTTACGCGAGCTGCAACAGGTTGCCGACTCTCCCGATTCATCTAAACGACAGCGCGGCCGGCGCGGCCTCGATATGTTGAATCGTTTACAGAACAACGCGTCGCTCGACATTCAAATTGTCGAAACTGATTTTCCCTCGGTGCGGGAAGTCGATCTGAAATTGATCGAACTCGGCAAACAGCTCGACGCCGTAATCGTCACAAATGATTTCAATCTTAATAAGGTCGCTCAGCTTCGCGGCGTGAATGTTCTTAACATCAATGAACTCGCCAACGGCCTCAAGCCGGTGGTGCTGCCAGGCGAAGCGATGCGCGTATTCATTCTCAAAGAGGGAAAGGAATACAATCAGGGTGTCGCTTACCTCGATGACGGCACGATGGTTGTAGTAGATAACGCGCGCCGTTTGATCGGTAAGAACGCTGATATCGCGGTCACGAGTGTCCTGCAAACTACGGCCGGCAAAATGATTTTTGGGAAAATTTGCGACGAAGCTGAGAACGGCGGCAACGGTGAACGCGCGCGTCGCCCTTTGCGTGAAGTGAAGACCGCGCCCTCGCTGACGCGCATCACCGACACCGAATCCTAAACGAATGAACGTCGCGATAGTTGTCGCCGGTGGAAAAGGCACTCGTCTCGGCGGCAACCGGCCCAAGCAATTCATCGAGCTAAACGCCATCCCCATCATCGTTCATACGCTCAGACAATT
>QHXH01000648.1:429-5492 GCA_003222855.1 Acidobacteriota bacterium | reverse complement strand
TCGCAACCTTTCAGCATCCTGAAATTACGCCCGGTGCGCGCGTGTCAAATCTTTCGATCGCCGCGCGGCAGATTGTCGAAATCTGCCGGGCGATTGCGGCGCGCGCTCAAATTATCCTGATGGACGAGCCCACCAGCAGTTTGCCACGCGACGATGTTCAGCATCTCTTTTCAGTCATTCGCAAGTTCGGCGAGCAATCCCTCACGGTGGTTTACATCAGCCACTTCCTCGAAGAAGTGCGAGAAATCGCCGACACGTTTACGGTGCTGCGCGATGGCCGCAGCGTCGCGACCGGCCCCATCAATTCCACTTCGGACGAACAGCTGATTGCGCACATGGTAGGTCGCCCGCTGGAGAATCTGTTTCCACCACGAAGTCAGCGAAGTGCCATTCCGGAAGATACGATCCTCGAGGTGCGTGATCTGAGCGCCCCGCCGGATTTGAAACAAGCCGGCTTTCATTTGCAGCGTGGAGAGATTCTCGGCGTCGCGGGATTGATGGGTTCAGGCAGGACAGAATTGGTGCGAACGATCTTCGCGCTTGATGGGGCGGCGACGGGATCGATCGAAGTGAAAGGAAATACGGCGGCCGCGCGCAATGGCACCACGTCGATCAGGTTGTTTCAGCGATTCGGCTATTTGAGCGAAGATCGAAAGGGTGAAGGACTTGCCCTCACACTCTCCCTTGCTGACAATGTGACCATGACCCGATTCGCGGCTTGCTCGCGATGGGGATGGCTGAACATTTCGCGACAGCGCGCCCAAACGCGAGAACTCCTTAACTCGTTGGCAGTAAAAGCACGTCACCCGGAGCAACCAGTCGCCACACTGTCTGGTGGCAACCAACAGAAGATCGCAGTCGCACGCCTCTTACATCAGGACGCAGACATCCTGCTGCTTGACGAACCGACACGCGGCATCGACATCGGCAGTAAGGCAGTGGTCTATCACACGATCGCGGAGTGCGCGGAAAATGGAAAAGCCATCTTGATGGTTAGCTCATACTTGCCCGAATTATTCGGCATGTGTGATCGGCTGGCGGTGATGAGCCGCGGGCGTTTATTGCCGGCGCGGCCGATTAGTGAGTGGACTCCGGAATCGGTCATGCAAGCTGCCATCAGCGGTGAAGGGAGTTGACGTCCGTGCCGCTTGGTGTCATGTTATCTGTCCATCTACGCAAGAACGATCCACGAAATCACACTAAGTCGTCACGAAGAAATGTCTCGTGTGTGTTCGTGGACCGTCTTATCTGCGATGAGGTCAAAAGCCGCCACTTCCACCAAACCGACATTCGTGTTAAGACTTCCGCCGAATGAATTTGCTCAGCGTCAAACATCTCTCGGTGCGGCTTGAGGACCGGTCTGTCGTTGAATTCGCTCATGATCGAAAATACTTCTGAATCGTGCTGCCACAATGAGTAGCGATGATTTCGCTTCCAGTTGTCATGCTCCAGCTTCCTGAGAGACTCTTCATATTTCATATCCTTCAGGTAACCCAGCACCCGCCGACTAACAATGCCTTTGATGAATTGAAGCACAGTTGACGGCTTTCGCGGGCTGTCAGTGACGACATGAAAGTGGTCCGGCATTATGACGTCGGCGAACAAAAGAAAACCGCAAGAAGTTCGAGCTTCGTCGATCGCTTTGACGGTGATTGACTTGATGACCTCTGTCCGAAATACCGGCAAGCGGTTCTTAGCTACTGCCGTTATGAACAGACATGGATTGTCTTTTGAGATGGTGAGCATCACACGCACGATCATATCTACCTTGGCAAGGAAGGAATTTTGCAAAGGCTGGTCGGAGACCGCTGGAAAGAAGACTCGCTCCGGCAAGTCGGAGACTTGCCGCGCATCGGCATGGCAGAGCCATCGGTAAAGGAGCCTCGGTTCCCGTAACGGTGCCTGCTCGCTCCTTCCAACGCGGCATTATTCGTGTTAAGACTTCCGCCGAATGAATTTGCTCAGCGTCAAACATCTCTCGGTGCGGCTTGAGGACCGGTCTGTCGTTGAAGATCTCAGCTTTGAATTGGCCGGCGGCGAGCGTCTCAGTGTCCTCGGTCCAAATGGGGCGGGCAAGACGGTGCTGCTAAAAGCACTGCTGAATCTCCTGCCGTATAAAGGTGAGGTGGCTTGGGCGCCGCACGTGCGGATAGGCTACGTGCCACAAAAGATCGACGCCGACACGCACTTGCCGCTGACCTTTACAGATCTGTTCCGCGCAAAATGCACGACCTTGAAAGTCTCGCTTAGCGAACTGGACGAGATCGCGAACAACGTCGGGTTGACGAAACGGATCCTTCAGACGCCGGTGGGCCACCTGTCCGGCGGACAATTTCAGCGCGGGCTGATCGGCTTTTCGCTGATTGGAAGTCCAAACGTGCTGCTGATGGATGAGCCGACAGCCAGCGTTGATGAACCCGGGGAAGAGCATATCTACGAACTGATTAATCGGCTTCAGACCGAACACAATCTTGCGAGCATTATGGTGTCGCACGATTTGAGTTTCGTTTTTCGGTATGCAACGAACGTGCTGTGCCTGAACCGTCAGAAAGTCTGCTTTGGAAGTCCGATGGAGGCGCTCTCGCCTGACGTGCTGGCAAAACTATACGGAGAGTCGGTTGGTTTATATCATCACGACCACCACGATCGACTTGCGCGAAACAAAACCGGGGCCGTTTGATACGGCGAGTCGGTTGGTTTATATCAACACGACCACCACGATCGACTTGAGCGAAACAAATCCAAGTCCGTCTGACCGTGAGCAGTGTACTTATTTTGCGGGTGTTAGAGTACTGACCTCATTCACTAAAGTCGGTACTCTAACGCCGCTTACGAAACTGTCGCGCTGTGACGTCAACCGAAATATATTCAGTCTGTCTTATTCTGCTGACAGCCCTGGCCGCCGGGCTCGTTGGTAGCTTCGCTTTAATGAAGCGCATGAGCCTGGCGGGCGACGTCGTCTCGCACATCGCTCTGCCGGGCTTGGGCCTGGCAATGTTATTCGGTATCAATCCGCTGGTGGGCGCTGCGGCCGCGCTGTTCCTCGGCACGATTTTGATTTGGCATCTGCAAAAAAGCGCTACACTGACAACCGACGTTGCGATTGGCGTGATCTTTACCGCGGCGCTGGCGATCGGAACGGTCCTGACGCCCAGCGATGATTTGATCGAAGCTTTGTTCGGCGGCTTTCAAAGTTTGAGCGCGATTTGGTTCGTTGCCGGAGTCGCGGCCGTTTCCGTAATCGTTGCGTTCGTTCTTGCGTTCCGCCATCAATTGATTCTGTCGCTGTTCTCGCCAGAGCTCGCGGCGGCAACCAGTGTAAACGTCTCTCGTTTGAATCTTTATTTCCTGCTCGTTTTCAGTCTGACCGTGTTGTTGGGCGTAAGGTTTCTCGGTGCTTTGTTGGTGGGCGCGCTCATCATCGTGCCGGCTGCGATAGGCCGGCAGTTGACTCATACCCTGACCGCGTTCCTCATCACCTCATCGGTTGCCAGCGTCTTGTCAGTCCTACTTGGCCTTATTATAAGCCGTTTCTATCCGCACTTTACGGTTGGGCAGGTGAGGCTGAATCTCGCGCTCGGCCCCGCGATTATCGCTATCGCGACCATCCTTTTCCTGTTAAGCCTGCTGCGGAAGAAAATTTAGTGGCGCGGGGTCTTGCCCATGGATCACCTGCACCATGCTCGCCACAGATGCCCTTGTGTCTTACTTTGCGGTTTTTCTCTGCGGGCTTTGCGCCTTTGCGTGAAAATTGCTGAACGGAAAGAGTTACCTCACGCTAAGACGCAAAGGCGCCAGGATACGCAAAGCCAAACTAAGGCAGTAGCCAGGACAATAATCTTGTTTTTATTGCGAGCGATGTCGTATATTCGAAAGTGGAAGTTCACCTTCTCGCCCCAGCTTCCGAGTGTGACAGTACACACTGTCCGTCCCTGAATCCTCTCCTGAGATCTACAACATCGATCGAACTGATGAACTAAGCAGTGTCAGCAGCGAAGCATTCAAAAGAGACTGTGCAGTCGTTCACCCAGGGCGAAACTCTGCAGGACCGTTATCGAATCGTGAGGCAGCTCGGCGCCGGCGGCATGGGCGCCGTCTACGAGGCGGTTGACGATCGATTGCAGGCGACCGTAGCAATTAAAGAAACATTCTCGGTTGACGATCGCCTGCGTCGACAGTTCGAGCAGGAAGCGCGGATGTTGGCCCAACTTAATCACCCGGCGTTGCCGCGTGTCAGTGATTATTTCACGGAAAACGGCCGCGCCTTTCTGGTGATGCAGTTCATTGCCGGTGACGATCTGGCCCAAATCACTTCGCAGCAACCTGGTCCATTTCCGCGCGCACAGGTGATTGCCTGGGCCGATCAATTGCTCGATGCGCTGATCTATCTGCACACGCGGGAACGTCAGATCATTCATCGTGACATTAAGCCGCACAATCTAAAGCTCACCTCGAGCGGACAAATCGCCTTGCTGGATTTCGGTTTGGCAAAAACGCGCGCCGCTGATCAATCGACGACCCAATCATCGAATAGCATCTTTGGCTACACGAGACGCTACTCGCCGCTGGAACAGATTCAGGATCAGGGGACCTCGCCACAGAGCGACATCTATGCGCTCGGCGCGACGCTGTATCATTTGCTCACCGGAATCAAACCACCGGATGCCCTGACACGCGCGGCGGCGCTCGCCAATTCAAAACGGGATCCGCTGACTTCCGGTAATGAATTGCAGTCGATTGTTGGTCCTGAATTGTCGGCGGTACTTAACAAGGCGATGGCTTTGAACGCCAACGATCGATATGAAAACGCAGCGCTGTTTCGTGAGGCGCTAAAGCGCGTCGGCAGAAAAGAAGTTCAATCATTGAGCGTGCAGATCGCCGCGAATCCAGGATTGCGAAGAAGTTCTGCGACACTCGATCCGTTCGACAGTTATTCGATCCTGAGGCCGGAAGCGGATCTGTTTCGAATTTCAAAACGAAAGCATATGCCGGCGTTGTTCGCCGTAATCCTCGCGATTGTCCTGGTCGCGATCGCAGTCGCTTATCCCGGCAACCTGATTAAT
>QHXH01000648.1:0-356 GCA_003222855.1 Acidobacteriota bacterium | reverse complement strand
TTCCCCGAAATCTCCGGTAATTCGAAATTCCTCCAGTTCCGCCTCAGGAGAGATCAAGCACCTCAACGACTCACAGAAGCGACACGTTCAGAACGCGCAAGCGCCGAAGCCACGCAGCCTCAAGCCGCCACCTTTTTCGATCGCGCCTTAATTTTAAGAGGTGGCACGGGCGTCCCACCCGTGAGCCCCACGCGCAAGATGCGCGTGCCACATCAAATCAGGACAATAGTTCTTTTTCGATCGCGCCGTAATCCTTACAGCCCGCTATAAAATCGCCAGTTCGTTTTGTAATCGCGCGTGAGCTTTTGATTCGTGAGAATCGCGCGAATCATCTCGATTGGGATGCGATTCTCTTT
>QHXH01000647.1:1670-2178 GCA_003222855.1 Acidobacteriota bacterium | reverse complement strand
TATTCGCCGTTCCACGAGTGATCGTGCATGCCGATAATGTGCAGCAGAGTCGATTTGCCCGCGCCCGACGGACCCATGATCGACACGAACTCGCCCGCCTTAATGTCGACATCGATGCGCCGCAGCACATAGTTTTTCGTCATTCCCTGCGAGAAATATTTCTCGATGTTGCGGAGTCTTATCATTGGACCTCGGTGAACCCGCTTTCTCTCAGTTCCTTTTTGGCTTCTTCGATTTCCCGGCGATTCGCTCCGGCTTCCTCTTCTACAATCAGGCCGTCGAACAGATGAACGATGCGATCCGCATGCTGCGCATATCGCGGATCGTGCGTCACCATGCAAATGGTCGCGCCGCCACGGTGCAGCTCTCTCAAGAGTTCCATCACCGCCTCACCGTTCGTTGAATCCAGGTTGCCCGTTGGTTCGTCGGCGAGCAGAATACTCGGCTGACCGCCGACGGCGCGCGCGACCGCCACACGCTGCTGCTGACCGCCGGAGAGTTGACTGGG
>QHXH01000647.1:0-1612 GCA_003222855.1 Acidobacteriota bacterium | reverse complement strand
ACAGTCAGGTCGCCAATCAAATTGAAGCTCTGAAAGATGAAACCCACTTCGCGATTGCGAATGCGCGCGCGTTGTGACAGCGAAAGATTTTCCACGGCCTGATCGTTGAGCACGTACTCGCCGTCAGTCGGCGTGTCGAGCAGGCCGAGGATTGACAGCAAGGTCGACTTGCCGCAACCGGAAGGCCCGGCAATCGAAAGGTACTCGCCCTTCTTGATGTCGAGATGAATGCCGGAGAGCGCATGCGTCTCAACCTCGTCGGTGTAAAAAACTTTTTTCACGTCAGCGAGGTGAATAAGGGGATCGGATGAAGTCATCATTGGCTCCTTTGATGTCGGTGTCCGTAGATTTCTGTTAATGCTGAAAAGCGCCGGTACCGTAGCTTAGTCATTCGTCACCGCACGCGGATGCGGTTGTAGTTATCCATGGTTGACGTGTCGGAAATGATTACCTGATCGCCTTCGCGCAACCCGCTCAGGATCTCGATCGTGCTTACCGAACTACGGCCGAGGCTGACCGTGGTGCGTGTTGCTTCCTGGCCGTCGGCGCTCAAGCGAAACATGCCGACGGTTTGTTGTCCCTGGCCGAAGGCCGGCCGGTCCACATACAAAACATTCTTCAAACGCTCGAGCTCGATTGTGCCGTCAACGCTCAGATCGGGTCGCGCGCTGGAGGGCAGCGCCTCGGTAAACGAAACGTCCACCGTGAAAGTGCCTTCGCGCGCCGCCGGATCGATGCGGGACACGCGGCCCTGAATGACACCGTTGCGCGTGTCAATCACTGCGGCCTGACCTTCCCGGACGTCTTTGATTTGCGTCTCGTTGATCTTCAGCTCGGCTTTGAGCGAAGCCGGATCGGCGATTCGCGCGAGGTTAAGACCCGGAGTGACTTGCTGCCCTTCCTGGACGGATACCTGTTGCAAGACTCCGTTGGTGCCGGCCCGTACTTTCAGCGCATCGACCTGATCCTCTTTGAGTTTGGCCAGCGCCCGCAGTTGTGCGACGCGCGACTGTTGCGCGTTAAGTTGTGCTTTGGTTGATTTTCCACTGATGGCGAGACGTTGCTGCTCAACCTTAAGCCGGTTGGCGAGGTCCTGAACTTTGACCCGAGAGATTTTCAGCTGCAGTTCGGCGACCAGGCCCTGCTTTCCCAGGACCTCATCGGTATCAAGCTGCAACTTCGCCTGACTGTATTCAGCATTGATGGTGGCGATCTGCGATTGCTGCGTCATGTTGTCGCTTTCCAGGCGCACGCGTAAGGTTTCGGCTTCGGCCTCGGCAGTCTTGACCTGAAACTCTGCGTCCATTGCCTGCTGCTCCATCTGTGGATTCGAAAGGTCGACAATCACGGTACCGGCGCCGACTTCAACCCCGGCCTGGATCAGGATCTTTTCGACTCGACCCTCGGCGGGCGCGGGAATCCAGCGAGTCACTTGCGGAACAAGGGTGCCATTCCCTCTGACTTCGCGCACCATCTCTCCGCGCTTTACCGTGCCGATGACAGTAGTTGAGCGATCCAACGTGGGGGCCGCCGGCTTCATCTTCGCGAGGCCATAAGTGATTCCACCGATCGCCGCCAACCCGACAAGGATTAAGACGCCGGTACGGAGGCG
>QHXH01000646.1:2810-4008 GCA_003222855.1 Acidobacteriota bacterium | reverse complement strand
AAGCCCTCTCCGATATCAGTTCCAAAGTAGATGCGATCCGGCGCGACCTGCCGCCCGAAGCGGAAATTCCGGTGATCGCAATCCAAGCCGCCGACTCACAGTTTGCCTCGGCCTATCTGAGTTTCACTTCGAATATTCTCCAGCCTAATGAAGTGACGGATTATCTGGTTCGCCTGGTGCAACCACGCCTCACCGCCGTCGGTGGTGTGCAGAAAGCAGACATTCTCGGCGGACGAACATTTGCCATGCGTGTTTGGATGAAGCCGGAACGTATGGCGGCTTTGAATATCAGTCCGGCCGACGTTCGGAATGCGCTTTCCCGAAATAATTATCTGGCCGCCGTCGGTAGCACGAAAGGTTCGCTGCTTCAGGTAAATCTGACTGCAAATACCGATTTGCACACGGCGGATCAGTTCAAACAACTAGTGGTCCGACAGGACAAGGGGACGCTCGTCAGGCTCGGCGACATCGCAGACGTCGTCCTGGGCGCGGAAGATTACAACACCGAGGTCCGCTTCTCCGGACAAAAAGCTGTGTTCATGGGCATCTGGGTCCTGCCAAATGCAAATTCGGTCGATGTAATCAAGCGAGTGCGGGTGGAGTTGGAGCTAATCAAGAAAGAACTGCCAACCGGAATGACGGCGGAGATGGCTTACGATGCGACGGCCTACATCAACGACGCCATCCACGAAGTGGTAAAAACTCTGATCGATACGCTGCTCATCGTGATGGTGGTGATCTTTTTGTTCCTCGGATCGTTTCGGTCTGTGATTGTGCCGATTGTTGCCATTCCGATCTCTCTCATTGGGGCGCTCTTCTTGATGCAGTTGTTCGGTTTCACGCTCAATCTGCTCACCCTGCTTGCCATCGTCCTGTCGGTCGGATTGGTGGTCGACGACGCCATTGTCGTCGTTGAAAACATTGAGCGCCACATGCGTGAAGGATTATCGCGCATGAACGCGGCCTTGGTCGGCGCGCGCGAACTCATCGGGCCGATCATTGCCATGACGATTACCTTGGCCGCGGTTTACACACCCATCGCTTTGCAAGGCGGATTGACCGGCGCGCTTTTCCGCGAGTTCGCGCTCACGCTGGCCGGTGCGGTTTTTATTTCCGGCGTGGTGGCTCTTGTGCTGTCGCCGATGATGTCGGCCCATCTGTTGCGCGCAGAACACGCTGATCACGGCTTTAGCGGTTT
>QHXH01000646.1:396-2783 GCA_003222855.1 Acidobacteriota bacterium | reverse complement strand
CGGCGGTCTACATCGTTTGGGCAGGCATCTCGCTGCTGGCCCTCTTCATGTTCCTCGCGATTCCGAAAGTGGCGACGAAAGAACTGGCGCCGAAAGAAGATCAGGGAGTGATCTTTGGAATCATCACCGCCCCGGCCAACGCCACTATTGACGATACTATTCGCTATGCCGACGCCGCGGGAAAGGTATTCCAGGATATTCCGGATACACGCTTTACCTTTCAAATTACGTTCCCCAATCAGGGCTTTGGCGGAATGGTCTTGAAGCCGTGGGGAACGCGCAAGACGCCGACGAAAGATTATTTGCCGATAGTCCAGGCAAAACTTGGCGCCATTCCCGGGATCCAAATGTTCCCGATCATGCCCGAAGCACTTCCGGGCAGTGATAATTTTCCTGTCAGCTTCGTCCTCGCTTCCACGGCCAGTCAGGAGCGTATCCTAGAGTTGGCCCAACAAATTTTCTTGAAAGCGATGCAGGCACACGTTTTTCAATTTGGCGATATCGATACCAAAATCGATCAGCCCCAAGCCCAAATCGTTTTCGATCACGACAAAGTGTCGACGATGGGACTCGACATGCAGGGGGTCGGCGCCGATCTCTCCGCGAGCATCGGCGGCAATTTTGTGAATCGATTCAACATGGAAGGCCTGAGTTACAAAGTGATCCCGCAAATTAAACGGGTCGATCGGTTAAATCCGGAACAGTTGAATAGTATTTACGTGACCGGGCCAAACAATCGGCTCATCCCATTGAGCACGATTGCATCGATCAAACACACAACTGTCGCGCGTTCACTCAACCGCATGCAGCAGCTTAATGCGGTGACGATCAGCGGTGTGCCGACCGGATCGGTCGATGCCGCATTAAAATTTCTTGAGGACGAAGCGCACAAAATTCTGCCGGCCGGTTATGTCGTCGATTATACGGGCGGATCGCGTCAATTGAGACTTGAAGGCAGTAAATTTGGCGCTGTCTTCGGTCTCGCCATCGTGTTGATTTTTCTCGTGCTCGCCGCGCAATTCAACAGTTTCCGCGATCCATTTATCATCCTTCTGGGCTCCGTCCCGCTGGCGCTTTTTGGCGCTGGCATCTTCATGTTTCTAAAGATGCCCTTCGGTAAATTCTTCACCGACGCCTGGACGACTTCATTCAACATTTACTCTCAAGTCGGTCTTGTCACTCTCGTCGGCCTTGTTTCGAAGAACGGAATCCTGATCGTGCAATTCGCGAATGAATTGCAGCGGCAGGGCCTCGACAAACTCGCTGCGGTTGCGCAAGCCGCCCGCATTCGCCTGCGCCCAATCATGATGACAAGTGTCGCAACCGTTGCCGGTCACTTTCCATTGACGCTTGTGACCGGCGCCGGCGCGGCCGCGCGAAATTCCATTGGTCTCGTGCTTGTCGGCGGGATGACCATTGGAACGATTTTCACTTTGTTCATCGTCCCGTCGCTCTACATGCTGATCGCCAAAGAACATCACGAAAAGTCGCTGGCCGAAACTGAAGAAGAACCGGTGGCAGAGGAGGTCACTCCTGCCCCCGTGTTCGCGATGGCCCCTGACGGCAACGGCAACGGTTGGAAGAACGCGTGAATGAACTGAGGCGAAAGGCCGTGTCGGTCTTAAGGCTGCGCCAGCAATGATCGGGCGATTGAGGTCAATCGCCCCTACCTTCACCCTAGATCTTTAAGGTAGGGGCATTTCACCGAACCGCCCGCTTCGGCCTTCTACCGCCACCTTGCCGAGTCAGCTCTGTCGCGGTTGTTCAACTTCCGTTCGCTCAATACAAACAGCGTAATCGTCAGGTTTGATTGGCCCACCGAATCTTCGGGCGTAGACCTGCGTGAACTCCGCCCCGAACAGTAGGATTTGCGACGAATAATAAATCCAAAGAAGCAGGGTAATAAGTGAGCTGGCTGCTCCATAGGCAGAACTGGCCGCTCCGCTTCCCAGGTAAAGCCCGAGTGCCCATTTCCCAATAACGAATAGGATTGCGGTTAGAATCGACCCGACCCAAACGTCGCTCCATCGCAACTTTACGTCGGGCAGAAATTTGAAAATCATCGCGAAGACGAGCACGACGATGCAGGCATCGAAAATCAGGTAGATCGAAAGGGCGAATGTCAAACCGCCAGGAAGATGGGTTTGCACATAATGACTGAACCCTTTGAGCAATCCCTCGATCACCAGCGAAACGAGCAGTAAGAAACAGACGCCTCCCACCATCGCGAAAGACAAAAATCGCGAGCGAAGAAATCCACGGATGCCAAGTCCTGGCTTGGCTTTGATTCCCCAAACAGTGTTGAGCGCATCCTGCAATTGTCCGAATACTCCGCTCGCCCCGAATAGTGCCAGCGCAATCCCGATGATGGTGGCGACCGCGCTTTT
>QHXH01000646.1:0-320 GCA_003222855.1 Acidobacteriota bacterium | reverse complement strand
ATCAGCGGCGCCAGCGAAAAGACGGTATAATACGCGAGCGCCGCTCCCAGTTGCGGCGCTTTGTCTTCCAACCACTCATTAAAAGTCTGTTTGAAGAGCGGAATGATCGCCCCAAACGTCAACCGCGCTCGCCCGTTCGCGCCCATGCCTCATTCGAAAATCGCACGGCACGTCGCAACGGGATGGTTGCCCTCAGCCTTCTTTTTATTGGTCGTGTTTAAGTTTTCACGTCAGCGGCTGACGGACTTTGATTCCACGCCGTTCCACCGCAAACGATGGCTTGTAACACGCCGTCGAATTCCTGGTAGACCTGCTGATTG
>QHXH01000323.1 GCA_003222855.1 Acidobacteriota bacterium | reverse complement strand
GAGCAGGAAGTACGTCCGCGAAAGCGAAAACCAATCAGCAGCTTTGTCTTTGAAGGAAAGTGGGCAGAGACGTCGCCGCTTGTGTCAGAAGCCCGACCGTGAGGGAGGGCACGTGGAGTCAACAAGCCCTTGCTCACGCGCGGGCTTCTGACATGCTACTTCTTCGCGCATCTCATCGCTTCAACGATAAATGCCTCGACTTGATCGCCGAAAGGTTTTGGCGTCGATGCAGGCCAGTTGTTTCGATCCGCGTACATCTTGTTCAGGCCTCTCTGAACCTCAGCATTTCCTCCCGTGAAACCCTTTATCAATTCGGACCAACGTGTTGCCAGTGCCTGGGCTCGATCGCTCGCTGGATCTTCTTTCGCTGCCACTGCCGCTTCGACTTCCTTAATCAGCGCCGCCCAGTCGCGTTGCGACTGCTCGATGACTTCGGGTGGAATCGTCGCCGCACGTTTTTCGATCTCGCGTCGCGCCTCTTCCGAATAGTATTTCCTGGTCCAATCCATGTTGCCCTGCATATTGATCACCCCGATTATTTTCGCGAGCAATTCCCAACTCGATTGTCCGTTGACGGCCACCACATACTCCGCTCGTTGAATTGCCTTAATGGCAAGGTCAAGCCGCGCGCGTTTCTGTTCAATGGCTTCACGCTGCCGACGCAAGGCCGTGGCTAAATCGACAGCAGCGCCTTTGAGAATCCTCTTGATTTCGTTCAGCGAGAATCCGATGAATTTCAGCGCCACAATCTGCTCCAGCCGGGCCACGTCGCTTTCGCGATAAAGTCGATAGCCGGCCTGCGAATACCTGCTCGGCTTCAAAAGACCCAGCCCGTCATAGTGATGCAGTGCGCGAACCGTGACGCCTGTCAGTTGCGCGAACTCCCGCGCTTTGAACAACTTCTCGTTACGCTTATTCATCCCAGACCTCTTCCACGGACCTCAGGCTAAACTCTTACGCTGCGTCAGAGTCAAATGATTCTTAGCAATCAGTTCCAGACCTAAATGTAACTTATTCACCCGCCAGGGCGTATTAACATTCAGCGTGCTAAACTACGTCCCGCCCGGCAATTAAATCCGAAATGTTTTTATCTCGCCCCTCAAACTTTTGGCGACTGGCTTGGTTGTGTCTGGCAGCCACACTGTTGGCCGCCGCGACTGCTTGCAAGAGCGATTACCCCGCCTCTGGAAAGGCCGCCAGCGCCGACGGCAAGGCGCAACCGCGTCAGGTAAAAACGGTAAAAGTCGCCGAAATGCCGATTGGCGAAACGGTGACGGTGAACGGAAATCTCGCGGCTTTCGATCAAACTACAGTCGGAATGAAAGTGCCGGGCCGTCTGCTCACCATTAGCGTCGATCTCGGCAGCGTGGTCCGCAAAGGACAAGTGATCGCACAACTCGAGCAACAGGATTACAAGCTGCGGGTGCAACAGGCGGAAGCCGCGTTAGCGCAAGCGCGCGCGCGCCTTGGCTTGTCGCCGGATGGCGCCGACGATCGCGTAACTGCGGAAGAAACCGGAACCGTCAGGCAAGCGAAGGCGGTGCTCGAAGATGCGAAGCTGAAACGCGATCGCGCCGCGAAACTCGTGCAGCAGGGAATCACGCCGCGCGCCGAGTACGACACGGTCGATTCAGAATACAAAGTTGCGCTGAGCCGATATCAGGACGCGTTGGAAGAGATTCGCAATCGTCAGGGTCTGCTGGCGCAGAGACGTTCCGAACTTTCGCTGGCGAAACAACAGCTCGCGGACACCTTTGTTTATGCGCCGCTGGACGGAGTTGTCCAGGAAAAGAAAGCCAGCGTGGGTGAATACCTTGCGGCCGGCGCGCCCGTCGTGAGTGTGGTGCGGATCGATCCGCTGCGTTTGCGCGTTGATGTTCCCGAGCGTGAATCACACAGCATTCGCATGGGCCAAAGCGTGCGTGTCACGGTCGAAGGCGATCCCGATTCGTATCTGGGTTACATCAAACGGTTGAGTCCAACGATTAGCGAACAGAATCGAGTGCTGTCTGTCGAAGCTGACGTGCGCAACAACGGCCGTTTGCGGCCGGGCGCATTTGTGAAGGCCGAGATCGTTACGAATCAAACGAATACTGCGGTGACTGTGCCGTCAACCGCGCTGGTGACGTTCGCCGGAATCGACAAAGTGATCATCGTTGAGAACGGCAAAGCGCTGGAGAAGACCGTGACCGTTGGCCGCCGCGGCTCTGATTGGATCGAGATCAAAGCGGGCGTGAATGTGGGCCAGACAGTCGTCGTCGATCCGGGAAATCTTCAATCAGGACAAGCGGTAACGGAATTTTAGATTTCTCTGTGTCCTCTGTGGTTAATGATCCTTTACCACAGAGGACGCAGAGGAACACAGAGGAATGCAAAAGTTAGCTGAAATTTGTATTCGCCGTCCCGTTTTCGCCGCGATGATCGTCTTGTCGCTGGTTGTCGTCGGCTCGGCGAGCTATTTCAAGCTCGGCGTCGATCGCTTTCCTTCCGTCGATCTTCCCACCGTCAGCGTACGCACGAACCTTCCGGGCGCTTCTCCCGAAGAGATGGAGACGCTCGTCTCTCAACCAATCGAAGAAGTTGTCAACACGGTCGATGGTATCGATAACCTGCGCTCGGTGTCCGTCCAGGGAAGCTCAATCGTCATCGCAACTTTCAATCTCAATCGCGACATCGACACGGCGGCGCAGGATGTGCGCGATCGCGTGGCGACGGTTGTGCGCGATCTGCCGCCGGACACCAAACCGCCGGTCATTGCGAAATTCAATAACGACAGCACTGCCGTAGTCACCGTTGCGCTTTCGGGCGACCGATCGATTCGCGAGCTGACAGAGTATGCCGACAAGGTAGTCAAGGTGCAGTTGGAGCGCGCGGGCGGCGTCGGCGAAGTCAGCGTCGTGGGCGGACTCGATCGCGCGATCAATGTCTGGATCGACGCCGAACGATTGGCAGCGTACAAAATTCCGATTACGAAGGTGCGCGATGCTCTAGAGAGACAGAACGCCGACGTGCCCGGCGGCAATGTCGAGGCCGACAAGCGCGAGCTGGTGCTGCGCACGCTCGGCCGCTACACCGATCCGCGCGAGATGGAAGATCTGGTGGTGGCAAACATCAACAACGCGCCAGTCAGGATTCGCGACATCGGCCGCGTCGAAGATGGAACGAAAGAACAACGATCCATTGCGCGGCTGAATGGAGTTCCGACAGTTACCCTCGAGATTCGCCGCCAATCAGGCGCTAACACCGTCGAGGTAATTCACAACGTCAAGGCGCAGCTGGCGCGCGTGTCCACGCAACTGCCTTCAGATATTAAGCTGGAGATCATTCGCGATCAGGAACGCTATATCGGGGCGGCGCTGCATGAGATTACCCGGCATCTGGTGCTTGGCAGCATCCTCGCGAGTCTCGTGGTACTGCTATTCATGCGTTCGTGGCGCTCGACCTTGATTGCGGCGATCGCGATCCCGTGTTCGGTCATTTCCACCTTCGCGATGATGCGTGCGATGAACTTCACGCTGAACGGCGTGACTATGCTGGCGCTGGTCCTGATGGTCGGCGTGGTGATCGACGATGCGATCGTAGTGCTTGAAAACATCTTTCGTTTCGTGGAAGAGAAGCGCATGACGGCTATGCGCGCCGCGAAGGAAGCAACCGCCGACATCGGTCTGGCCGTAATGGCGACGACGTTTTCGCTGGTTGTGATTTTCCTGCCGGTGTCCTTCATGTCATCGATTTCGGGGAGATTCCTGTTTCAGTTTGGCATCACCGCCGCGGTCGCGGTGCTGGTTTCGTTACTCGTTTCATTCACGCTGACGCCGATGATGAGCGCGCGGCTGCTGCGCACGGAAGACGCCGGCGCTGGTCATGCGCACGGCCATCATCACGACACCGTCGCTGCGGCCTCGTCGCGTCGCGGATTCTATTCCTACATCGATCGTTCGTATTCGTGGCTGCTCCGTTTCGCGATGCGTCACCGGCTCGCGGTGGCAGTGATTGCGCTGGCCGTCGCGTTGTCCAGTATTCCTCTCTATCGCGTGGTCAAGCAGGAATATATTCCCACTGATGTCGACGAGGCCGAGTTCGACGTCAACGTCAACGCGCCGGAGGGCACGAACATCGACGCCATGGACACGGCGATGAAGTCGATCGAAAAGGATTTACAGGAAACGCCGGGGGTCCGTTTGATTCAATCGTCGTCGGGCGGATCGTTTCTCGGCGCCGTGAACTCGGCCAGCGTGTACGTGCGCATTGCGCCGCACGAAGAGAGAGTTTTCTCGCTGACGAAATTGTGGGACTCGATCAAAGCCGGCCATCCGCTGGCTGCCTTTCGCGGCAATTACACGCAGCGTGATGTGATGCAGGAAGTGCGCAGCCGCATGCAGCGATACGCGCCGTTTCGCTTCAGCGTCCGCAACGCGCCATCTTTCAATATCGGCGGCGGCAACTTTGACATCGACTTCGTATTTCGCGGGCCCGAACTTGAGACGTTGGCAAAATATGCCGACACTTTGCGTGAGAAGACGAAAGAGATCGGCGGCATCGTTGATGCGGATACGACTCTGAAGTTGGACAAGCCCGAGTTGCGCGTGCACATCAATCGCGATCGCACGGCTGATTTAGGAGTCGACACCGCGGATATTTCCACGGCGTTGCGTTTGATGGTGGGCGGCGACGACCGCGTTTCGCGTTTCCGCGACCCATCGGTAAACGAAGATTACGACGTCGAGCTTCGCCTGAGTGAACCGGATCGCAAAGACACAGCAACTATCTCGCGTCTCTACGTACCTTCATCGCGGGGCGGCTTGGTGCGGGTCGATAACTTGGTCGATATTAAAGAAGAAGCCAGCCCGTCGCGCATCGATCGTCTGGATCGACAAAGACAGGCGTCTATGCGGGCCGGCGTCGCGCCAGGATTTGCGCTCGCCGATCGGCTGGACGCGTTGCGCAAAGCCGCCGCCGCGATGAACCTTCCAGTTACATATTCGACAATAATCGCGGGCCGCGGACGTGAACTGGAAAGAACCTTCATCGAATTTCTGTGGGCGTTTTTGCTTTCGATCATTTTCATGTACATGATCCTGGCTTCGCAGTTCGAAAGCACAATTCACCCATTCACGATTCTGCTGAGTCTCCCTTTATCAGTTCCATTCGCGTTGCTTTCGCTCTGGCTTTTAGGCGATACCCTGAATCTTTATTCAGCGCTTGGAATTCTGGTCTTGTTTGGCGTGGTTAAGAAGAACGCGATCCTGCAAATCGATCACATGAATAATCTGCGGGCGCTTGGGATGGAGCGCGACGCGGCAGTCATTCAGGGCAACCGCGATCGGCTGCGCCCGATCCTTATGACAACGCTGGCATTGGTGGCGGGCATGACGCCGCTGGCTTTAGGGACTGGCCCGGGTGCAGAAGAGCGTCGCTCGATCGCAGTCGTAGTTATTGGCGGACAATCTCTTTCGCTATTGCTGACCTTAATCGCGACCCCGGTAGTTTATTCTTTGCTTGACGACATGCGTTCGACGGCGCGTTGGCGACGCCTGGCTCGCGCTGGCGGTAGATTTACTGCGCCCGTCACGCGTGTCGTTCGGCGCATGGTGCCGACCAGAGACCGAGGAGAAGCCCCGAATGTAGACGGATGACTAGGAGGTGAGGTAAGAGAGATGGACATTATCGAGTTTGAGGATGGTTTCCTAAATCTAAGAGAGAAATTTCACATTGAAGATTTCAAATACACAAAGATCAGACTGACGGGAAGAGAAAGGAAGTTGCTCGTAAAACATGGCACGCGACTGCAAGCTTTCGCGGACGGATCCGCAAGATCAACCAGCGACGAATACCTTAATTTTATGAAGGTACACTCGCGAAAAGCTCTTGCGGAAACGCCTAAGGAGCGTGCATGGCTAAAATACCAATCGATGCGGGAGGACAACGGCCGCTTACGTGAAGCGTATAGACAGGAGCGGATAAAGTCCCCGGAGCGCGATGAATATATTAGATCGAGACTTGTAGTGCCTTAGGGTCTTCGAACGCTTCTGTGTGTGAAGAGCGCCGAAGGCGCGAAATGGAAAAGCCTGGGGCAACGCCCCAGGTGCCTGGAAAAACGAAATTCCGAGCGCTGAAAGCGCGAAATCAATACTCAATCCCAAACGTAACGTTCGTCAAAATTAATTCCATAGGCCGTCAGAAACTTGCGATATTCATCCTGAAAGGTCACGCGTTGATGGTGATGTTTCTGATTATGAATGTATCGTTTCAGAGCCGCTACATTCGATTGACCGATCGAAAACGCTCCGTATCCTTTCTGCCAATGAAAGTTCCTAAACTCTCGTCCCTTGGTCTTGATCCACTTGGATGACCCTATCTTAACCTCTTCAACAAGGTCGGCAACCCTGGTCACTCGTGCGAGAGAGAACAGAATGTGCACATGGTCGGTCGAGCCATCGATTGTGAGAGATGGTGACTTCAATTCTCGGAAGATTTTGGCCATGTACGGGTGTAATTCCGCTTCGATTGCGGGCGTGATGAACGGTTCGCGGTTCTTTGTGCTAAAGACCAGATGAATCAGAATGGATGATAGAGATTGGGGCATGGGAATCTTTTCCTTTCAGGTTATTTCGCGCTTTCAGTGCTTATGAGATCAAACCATTCACACCTGGGGCGTTGCCCCAGGCTCTTACATTTAGCGCCTTCGGCGCATACTATTCGTTCCATCGGGGAATAGTATAGACTTACCAGTAATTTAAATAAGAGAAACGAAAAGCCTCTAAATCGACAATGACCACCGTGCGAATGGAAGCGTTCAGCGATGGCGTGATAGCCATCATCATCACCGTCATGGTGTTGGAGATGCGCGCGCCACGCGGAACTGACATTGTAGCCCTGCGCCCACTAATTCCGGTTTTCCTTAGTTACCTCCTGAGTTTTGTTTTCCTGGGTATTTACTGGAGCAATCATCACCATCTCTTACAAGTGGCCGAGCACGTTAATGGGTCAGTGCTATGGGCCAATCTGCATCTCCTCTTCTGGTTGTCCCTGACGCCATTCGTGACCAACTGGATGGGAGAAAACCAGTTTGCCGCGTGGCCGGTTGCCTTATATGGCCTCGTAATGCTATGCGCGGCGATTGCTTACTTCATCCTCGTCCGCGCGCTCCTTTCTCTACATGGTCTTGAGTCTGTATTAGCAACCGCGCTCGGTCGGGATTTCAAAGGCAAGATCTCGATCGTGATTTATCTCGTCGCGATCCCACTCGCGTTTTTGAGATCGTGGCTGGCGTGCGCTCTATACGTATTCGTGGCAATCATGTGGCTAGTGCCTGACCGGCGGATCGAGAGAACTGCGATGAATTGATCTGTTCTAACGGTAGTGCCGCCAAAAGCGGGGCAGCGTCATGTGCATCATAGTCTACTCAAACACTCTGTCCACGGGTACAATCACCACATCGCCTGTTTTCACGTTGATCTTATAACCCTCGATAATCTTATCTTCGTCGGTGATTTCCTTAGGCTTCGGCGCGTTGTAAGTAATCAGTGACGGCTTGTTGTTGATAATCGCATCGCGTAATCCTGAGGCATCTTTCGTTACCATGGCAATCCGCATTGCATCGGATTTCAGATACTGTTTGATGGCGCGGTTGACATCGTCGAGCGTCAGCTTCGCGAGTTGTTCGCGCATGTACCCAGGAAAATCGGCGATGTGATAGTAGCGGCTGTCCAGCGCGTATCCGAGCTGTGCGTCCTGTGTGGCGGTCAGCACGTTTGCATATTTCGATAAAAACTCTCGGGTCGATTCGAAAGCTTGCGTCGACATGCCGTCACGCACCAGCTTGTCGTATTCGTAAAGCGCGGCGCGGAGCGCGAAATGGCCATTCTGTGGCTCGACCGGACGAATCCAGATTTGAAAGATTTGCTGACGCCGGCCGAGATTAGGGTCGGGTTGAAACTGAAACATTCCGCGCGGAAAGTATTCCACGTAAGCGTAGTCGCCGTAGTTCAGCCCGCGCGCTTCGCGCAAGCGTTGATAGAGATAGCTGTTGCTGGAACGATGCTGGCCAAAGTAAGAAGCGACGACAGCCAGAGCCGGCCAATCTTTGTCGGCGCGGGTAACCGTAATGGGAAAGCCAAGCGAGATTCCGGTCGAGCGGGTTTCGCGTTGCACAATCTCGATTTTGGTTCCCAGCGTCTGTCTTGGGAAAGTGAACCTTGCGGTGGTCGGTTTGCCCTTCGGCAATTTCGCAAAGTCGGCTTCGACAGTTTTCGAAAAACCTTCCGGATACCCGCCGGCGAGCCCGATCACCAGATTCACCTGTGTGTAGTTGGCCTGATAAAAATCGCGCACATCTTTGAGCGTCATCCTTTCGAGCGCGCCGACCGCGCCAACATTCTGGTGCCCGTAAGGATGCGAGGCCGGAGAAATCATCGTGTAGAGCACTTCCTTGCCCAGCTCTTCATCGTTGTCGCCGCGCAGGGAATTCTTCAGATAATTAATGGCCTCTTCTTTCAATCGTTTGAAATCATCCTCACGAAATCCGGGATCGAGGAGCATCTCGCGAATCAGCGAGTAATATTTTTCGAGATTGTCGATGTGCGTCGTGCCCGAAAAGACGGTCATCTCTTTGTCCGCCTGCCACTGAAAGGACGTGGCCATCGGGTACATCGCATCGGTGATTTGCGCGTATGTCTTTGCACGTGAGCCGCCTTCAGCCAACATCGAAGCAGTCAACGACGCAATGCCCTCTTTGCCTTTGGGATCAAAGGCTGAGCCGGTCATGAAGAGAAAGCGGAACGAGACGAGCGGCGAGCGGTTGGGCAGTAAGACGGTGTTCGTGTTGTCGGCTATATCGATCAAGGGCGTTGAATTATGGAGGCGCGTTGCGCTCGATTCTACCA
>QHXH01000651.1:2468-4314 GCA_003222855.1 Acidobacteriota bacterium | reverse complement strand
AGTTCGTGATGCATGCTTGCGTAATCGCTTCTCAGGGTTTCAAGTTGAGCTTCGATTGCGGCAACCCTTATTTCGATTGCGTCCACTTTAATTTCGATCGCTCCAACTCTAATTTCGATCGCTTCAACCGTTGTTCTGAGATCATCCACCTTGCGCTGGGTTTCCACGATCTCTTTCAATGCTCGTTCCCAAATCGGCTTGGTGTCGTAGTTGCGCGACTCAAGCTTTTCCAGCCGGGCATCCACTGCATCGAAGCGAGCGAAAACGCGCTCTTCAAACGAGCGGTGATCAGAAAGATTTCTGGTTGGCTCTTCGTTCATTGACGGCACAATTATCCGCGCGATTCAGACGGTTTTCAAGGGCGTTTCAAAAAAACCTTAACTGAATGGTCGATAGCGCACTTAATGCAAGTTGCAAAGTTTCGCTATTGGTAAGGTGGGGCAGTAGCGCGACCGTCGAGGGCGTGAGTTAACCGACAAGTACGCCCTTCCTAACGGTCTGGCTACTGCCCCGCTTACAACGTCCGCGTAACTTTCGAAAGCGATCGCGGCTGATCAGGATCCAATCCCTTTGCTTCAGCCAGTAATCCGGCAAAGAGTTGCGCCGGGATTATGTAAGGAATGGGCGCGAGGAATTCATCGATGTCGCGCGGCATTATTATTGACCGTGTACAAATCGAGGCGGCGTCGAGATCGGCGGTAATTGCGAGCGTATCGGCCTTCAGTTCGCGCAGCCGCCCGATCAAGGCTTTGGTTCCCGCCAACATCACGCCCGGAGGCGCAAACAGGAATACCGGAAAGTGACGTTCGATCATCGCGACCGGCCCATGCAAAAAATCTGCTGAGGAAAAACGTTCGGCGACAACGTAAGATGTTTCCATTAGCTTGAGCGCGAACTCGTAGGCGTTGGCGTATGCAAGTCCGCGACCCACGACAACACAGTTCTCCATGAAGACGTAACGTTGCACGAGTTCGACGATCGCCGGCTTCTGCTCCAGGGCGCGCGCCGTGAACTCCGGGATTTTTTCGTAATCGATCGACTGACTATCCTTCGACAGCGCCGCGGCCAGCATGTAGAACAACATCATCTGACCAGTGAACGTCTTAGTCGCGGCCACTGAACGCTCGTGGCCGCCGCGCATCAGAAGTGTTTCATCTACGAGCTTGACCATTGATGATGCCGGCTCGTTGGTAATTCCGATCGTAAATGCCCCGCACGCGCGCGCATTTTCGAGCACCCGGTTGATATCTTCGCCTTCGCCTGATTGCGAGACGCCGATTACCAGCGCGCGTCGCAGGTTGAGCTTGGCGTTATATAGTGTGTGTACAGAGGGGGCTGAAAGAGAGACTGGAATACCCGTGGTAATTTCGAGCAAATAACGACCGAAGAGCGCGGCGTTATCCGAGCTGCCGCGCGCGACCAGAACGATTAGATCGACGTCTTTCCTGAGCACCGACTGCGCAACTCGGCGCATCTTCTCGCGCTCTTCGGCGATCGTCTTTTCCAAGGCGGCGGGCTGTTCGCCGATTTCCTGAAGCATTAAAGACATTAGATCTGATCTGAATCGTTTAGACGGCGGACTTGTGCGCCGAGGCCTGGCCGGCACGAGTGCCAACCCCCAACCGTGTGAATTCAATTATTGTATTCACCATCAATATCAGGTAAATAGTCTCGCGTCTTTGCAGAACTAATCAATCAAAACTTATGGACGTCATAACTACATTCGAGCAATGAGCATAACTTTAACACGAAGCAAAACCTTCCGATTGATCATTGTTTGCGCGTGCGCTCTTGTATGCGGCGCTGCGAATGCGCAATCGCCCGGCGTGCAAATTATTCCTTCGCC
>QHXH01000651.1:0-2402 GCA_003222855.1 Acidobacteriota bacterium | reverse complement strand
CTTAAAAGCGACGTCCGGGGTTTCGCTGTCGATCGGCAGAGGGCAATCGCGCCGGGACATCCTGATTGGTCGCATCGATCTATTGCCGATTGCGCAGGCCCTTAAGCGAAATGGTGCGGAGCCGCCGGCGACCTTGAATGAAGAGGGATATGTGATCGTCGCGAACCCCGATCACGTGATTGTCGCCGGAAACACGGCTGGGGGAACGTTCTATGGTTTGCAGACGCTTAAGCAACTGGTGCGCGGTGATGGAGCGAATGCATTTGTTCCCGCGGTGAAGATTGTCGATTGGCCCACTATGCGTTGGCGCGGTGTGTCAGACGATATCAGTCGCGGCCCGGTACCGACGCTCGATTACATCAAGCGCCAAATTCGCACCGAAGCTTTCTTCAAAATGAACATGCACTCCTTTTATATGGAGCACACGTTCAGCAGTCAGTCGCATCCGCTGATCGGAGCGGAAGGCGGATCGCTGACCGCGGCGGAAATTAAGGAACTCGTCGCTTATGCTCGCAACTATCATGTCGAGCTGGTGCCGGAACAACAGACATTCGGCCATCTTCATAAGGCTTTGCGTTTGGAGAAATATGCGGAACTGGCCGAGACGCCTTACGGCGATGTGCTTTCGCCGCAGCAACCGGGAAGCTACAAGCTGATCGAAGATTGGTACAAAGAGCTGAACGAATTGTTTCCGGGACAGTTTTTTCACATTGGCGAGGATGAAACGTTTGAGCTCGGCGAAGGGCAGAGCAAAACCGAAGCGCAAGCGAAAGGCGTCGGCGCGGTCTACTTCGAACATCTCAATCGGGTCCGCGATCTGCTGAAGCCGTACAATCGCAAGCTGATGTTTTGGGGCGACATCGCGCTGCATCACCCCGATCTGATCGGCAACATTCCCAAAGACATGATCGTGATGAATTGGCAGTACGGCGCTCGCGATGATTTCTGGTCGTCGATCAAGCCTTTTCAGGACGCGGGTCTGCAGCAGTTTGTTTGTCCCGGCGCGCAGACCTGGAACCAGATTTTTCCGAACACCGATGCGGCCGTGAAGAACATCGTCAATTTCGTGCGTGATGGTCAGAAGGCCGGAGCGATCGGAATGATGAATACTACCTGGGATGATGACGGCGAGTCGCTTTTCGAAATGAGTTGGTACCCGATCGCTTTGGGCGCGGCGGCTTCCTGGCAGGAAGGCGCGCTCGACGTGGACCAGTTCGATCGCAACTTCGATTGGTCGTTCTTCCGGGCTGAGGGAAATGAATTTGTGAAAGCCACGCGTTCACTCGGCGGGGTGAATACGATGCTTACAGCCGGCACGACTGATGAGTTGTTCTGGCGCGATCCTTTTACGACGCAATTTCAGAATCAGGCGCGCACCAACACCGATAAGATCAAGCAGATGCGCACCACGGTTGAGAACGCGCAGGAATTGTTGATACGAAACGCTAATCGCGCGCGGCGCAATCGAGAGAGTTTGGACTCTTTAAAGTTTGCTGCCCGGCGCTTTGATCATCTGGGACGCCGCTATGAAGTGATGCAGAAATTCAGCGATCAATACTGGGACGCTTATTTGAACCTCGGCGATCGCACGAAGGCGCGAAAGCTCCGTTACTACAGCGGCGCGATTTACAACAACCTGCGCGAAATGGCCGAAGAGCTTTCGATCTTGAAAGATGACTATAGGAAGCAGTGGCTGGCAGAGAACCGGCCGTATTGGCTGGACAGCATTCTAGTCCGGTACGATCAGATGATTTCAATATGGTTGACGAAGAGCCGCGCAATGGATGAAGCGCTGAGGAAATATGAAGCTACGTCGACACTGCCGAATCCGGAAGAGTTTGGCTTGGGGACGCGGCCGGTTGTTGCGCCGGCACCGCCGCGGCAATAGGAGTGATCCACAGATTACGCAGATTACACAGATTAGGCAGAAAGATGACCGCAAGATATGTTTGTAAAGCCTCCCAACGAAAATGATCCCAGAACGTTTGCGATCATCGGAGCGGCAATGGAGGTTCACAAACAATTGGGATGCGGCTTTCTCGAAGCGGTGTATCAAGAGGCCTTAGCGATCGAGCTCTCGAAACGAAACATACCGTTCAGAAGAGAGGTCCATCTTCCGATCCATTACAAACGAGCACTCCTCGCAGCGGCCTATTGTGTGGACTTCATCTGTTTTGAATCTGTCATCATCGAACTAAAAGCTATGGGTGGAACGGAAGAAGCTCAGATCATCAACTATCTTAAGGCGACCGGCTACGAGATTGGCTTACTATTGAACTTCGGGGCTCGTAGCCTTCAACAGCGCCGATTTGTTCTTTCTAAATCTGTGGAATCTGTGATATCTGCGGATAATCTTCATGGCTAACGACAACAGACTAATTTCTCTCGACGTCTTTCGCGGG
>QHXH01000650.1:375-2673 GCA_003222855.1 Acidobacteriota bacterium | reverse complement strand
GGCCATTACGCTTCGATAACGGCCGTATCCAAAGTAAATGTTGAATCCAATTACCAGCCAGATTATGAGTCGATACCAATTCTCTGCGGGTAGCGAAAACATCAGTAGCAAACAAGTCGCAATACCGAGTATCGGAACCAACGGGACCAGCGGCGCGCGGAATGGACGATTAGCATTGGGGTTCGTCTTGCGCATGACCATCACCGCACCGCAGACAATCACGAAAGCGAAGAGAGTACCGATGCTGGTCATCTCTGCGAGGATACCGAGCGGCAGAAACCCGGCCATCGCGGCGACGAACAGTCCGGTCAGGATTGTTGACTTCCAGGGGGTGCGGAACTTCGGATGAATGTCTCCAAAGAAACTATTGGGAACGAGTCCATCTCGGCCCAGGGCCAACATCACGCGTGGTTGACTCAACATCATGACCAACAGCACGGAAGTGATTCCCGTCATTGCGCCGGCGGCCACGAGATACTGCATCCAGACAATGCCCGCGCGCTTAAATGCATCTACGACTGGCGCATCAATGTTGATTTTGTTGTAAGGAACCATTCCCGTTAAGACAGCCGATACGGCAATGTACAGAATCGTGCAAATGATCAATGACCAGATAATGCCTTTAGGCACATCCCGGGCCGGTTCGCGGGCTTCTTCCGAGTGGACCGAGACGGAATCGAATCCGATATACGCAAAGAAAATGATCGCGGCGCCGGCAAACATTCCTACCGGCACACCACTTCCAGAGATGCCGCCCAACAGAGTCTTCCCAAAGAAGCTGACCCCCGTGTATCCGTAAGGCGCAAACGGATGCCAGTTCGACGTCCCATAAACTGTTAGCACCAGGTAGCCGCCGATGCCGATCACCATCAGCACAATCACCAGCTTGATCGCCACCATGACGGCATTGAAGGACGCGCTCTCTTTGATACCCTTAACGAGAATCACTGTTAGAATGAACGTGATCAGTATTGCTGGCAGATCGAAGTACGCTCCGGTCGAGACAATTCCGGGGTGCGGACATCCGCCGGCAACATCGACGTTCACGCAATAATTAATCGGGGCTGTGTGAAAGATGTGCGGGATCTTCGCCGGGATCGCGGAAATGCCTTCATGAAATATCGGGATAAACTCCTGAAAGTGGGCAGACCATCCATGCGCCACAGTCGCCGATCCAACAGCGTATTCCAGAATCAAGTCCCAACCGATAATCCAGGCGAACAACTCGCCCAACGTCGCGTAAGCGTATGTGTAAGCTGACCCGGCCACCGGAACCATGGAAGCGAACTCTGCATAGCAAAGCGCGGCAAACACGCATGCCAATCCCGCTAATACAAATGACAGCATCAGCGCTGGGCCAGTGCGATCATGAGCGGCGACGCCTGTCAGAATGAAGATGCCGGTCCCGATGATCGCCCCGACTCCAAGCGCGGTTAGTTGCACCGGTCCGAGAATGCGACGCAGCCGGTTCTCACCCTTCATCTCGTCAAGGAGCATCGAGAGCGGTTTTGTTCTGAAAAGTTGATTAGCCATCAGTTAGCCTCCGGTGGAGTTCGACCGACTTCAATTTGTCGTTAATTCAAGAACTAATCGGTAAGACGCGACAAACTAAAGGCTGTCGAACATCAGTATTCGCCTTTCGCTTCGGCCGCCGCCTGTGAAATCGATCCCTCTTCGGCCATCGGCGTTCCCAGTTTCTTCCAGATGAAATACACCGGGATTCCGGTCACCACGATTATCAATCCGGGCCAGGTGGTCGCCGTCTGATAAGCGAAGAGAATGATTAAAATCACCGTTGCGCCGACGATGTAAAGAATCGGCACTATAGGATAGCCGAAAGCCTTGTAAGGCCGTTCAGCATTCGGTCGAGTCTGCCGCAAACGAAAGATGCCTGCGATGGTAAGAATATAAAAAATCAATGCCGCTGAGATTACGTAGTCGAGCAGATTGCCGTAGAGATTTCCGTAGGTAATGTTGCCGGCCGCATCGTGTTTAATCGTGCGAGGCAGTACCAGCACCGCGGCCCAGATACCCTGAATCACTAGTCCCCATGCGGGCACATGTTTGTTGTTCAGCCGGCCCGAGGATTTAAAGAATAATCCATCGCGGGCCATTGCGTAGTAGGCTCGTGCGCCGGCAAGTATCAAGCCATTGTTGCAACCAAAGGTCGAGATCATGATGGCCACCGCCATTACGATCGCGCCACGGCCTGAAAAGATCACGTTCATGGTGTCTGTGGCTACGCGATCGGCGCCCTGAATCTTTTCGAACGGCAACGTCGTCATATACGCGACATTA
>QHXH01000650.1:0-313 GCA_003222855.1 Acidobacteriota bacterium | reverse complement strand
AGGTGATGTTGTTCCACGCGTCCGCTGAAAACAGCGAGCCAGTTTGTGCAACGCAGATTCCCACGAACAATCCAAAGGCCGTGACCGCCGTCAAGCCACCCCCCAGGTCTTCGAGCGATCCTCGAACAGCCCAGAGGTTGCCAAAGTTCGCGTGGACAACTCCCGAGTTCCAGCCTACAAAAATTCCCAACAGAATCAGGCCAAACAAAGCCGCGAGCTTCGCAGTCGTAAAAGTATTCTGGACCAGCTTGCCGAGCCTCAACCCGCGCGTGTTCATGAATGTCAGGAGAACAATCAAGAGCACGCCGACTGA
>QHXH01000649.1 GCA_003222855.1 Acidobacteriota bacterium | reverse complement strand
CTGGCGGCGAATTCGGCCATGTCTTTTCGCACCATCGACAGCAAATCTTCCGCCTTGCTGTAACGGCCTTGCTGCAAATATATGTACTGCAGCCACTGCAGGCTGTGGTAATCACGCATTCTGAGCGGAAGGTTCTTTCGCTTCACCCAGGCATCCGAAGTAGCCCATGATGATTCGTTAGCAGCCGCCGCTTCCGGCCACATTCCAAGTTGCAAAAAGATATGCGAAGGCATGTGCCGCGCGTGATGCGCCTCGGGAGCAATCAGCGCATAGCGGCGCGCGGCCGGCAGTGCGAGAATGGCATGCTCGGGATCGTCAAACGCATGGATGATGTAGTGCGCCGCGCCCGGATGGTTGGGCTTTTTTTGAAACACATCCAGAGCGATCGCCCCAGCTCTCATCTGGCGCAGAAAACCGCGCTCGTCAGGCTTTACCGATCCCAGCAACGAGAGCGCATAAAAGCAGGCCGCCTCCAGATCTTCCGGATAATCCCGATAGATCTTTTCCATCGCGAGTGAGTAGGCTTTGTCGCGCGTGGTCTTATCGCCTTCACCGTAAAGCACCTTCACCGCCTTCAAATAAGCACGCTCACGCTCAGTCAATTTCTTTGAGTCTGTGACTTTCTCAAGCGCCTGTCGTGCGGCGGCGGTCTGCTGCTCATCTCCCCAAAGTGGATGGTTGTAACACATCGCCTCGCCCCAATATCCCATCATGAAATCGGGCTCCGCTTTGGTCGACTCGCGAAATTCGTCGAGTGCCTCTTCGTACCAAAAGGAATGAAGAGCAGCCACTCCGCGCAGGAAATGCGCCTGCGCCTTTTCAGATCCGGAAGTAGGAAAATCAACCTGGCCCAGACTGGATTGCTGTGCCTTTACGCTTGATCCAAGTGTGCCAATAACAAACGCCAGCAACAAGGCTGGTATCTGTCTCGAAGTCAGCAAGGGTTTCATGGTTCTTCCTCCTGGTTACTGTGCAGGGCAAGTGGATGGATCGAGACTCGAAATGTCCAAACAGAGTACGTTGTTATGCGATAGCAAGCAATGAAAGACCGCTGTAAACGATCGCTTCAATCTGCGGTCGAAACCTCAAACGCCTGGTGGTAATCGTGATTCAAACGAGAGAGTTCTGCAGCGAGTTTGATTAATGAGGGACCGTAGTTGAAGCATTATTGGACGCTTGATGAACGTCCGATTCTGGCATGGAAGTGCGGTCAAATTTCGTGCCGTGTCCAGTGGAGGTTGATCCTATCTCGTCAGTGTAAGATGATGCACCTTCAATACTCTTGTACTTACCACGAAAGGAATCGTAATGATGAATCTCAGACGAGTTTTGTTTACCAGCTCACTACTGCTGTTCGCCATTTGTTGCTTGCCGGCATTTGTAGTCGCGCAAAATTCGGTGACCATACTCACTGGCGCGGAACTTAACCAGGTCGTGCCGCCGGGGTTCTATTTCCAGGGCCTGAGCGCGCCGACGCAGATGCGCAACTCTGCCGCCGCCCGGTTCGGAACCAGGCGTTTCGTCATCACCGGCCTGGTCGACACTTCCGGATACGCAGCTGACGTGCGCGCAAAATATGAGGGCTTTTTCATCACGGATTCGCCGATTTCGATCAATCGCTTCGATGTCGGCACGGGCGCCTACGGATTTGGTTTTAGCAATGACGGGAAGATGCAAATTCTCGATCTGGCAGGCAACCAAATTCTCTCGATCTCAACGACGAAGGACAACGAATTGAAAAGGCCGCGTCCGCTGATGATGACAAAGTCCGGAGGCGGAATCAGATTGTATAGTGGCAAGGAATACGTGACCATTGTTGCTAAATAACTAAGTCACTACTCTTCTGTCCGTGGACTCTCTTCGCAAGTTCGTGTCATCCTAGCGCGAACATGAAATCATTGGCGGCCCCTGTAATTCTGCTGGCTCTTTTTCTTTTCATCTCCACTGCCGGTACAACATTGAACGAATCGCTGGTGTCTTCTTCAACACCGGTTACCGGCACATCCGAACAATCCGCATTTGAAAGAAGGGAAGCCGCTTATCGCGCTAACAACCTTGGCGTCGCCCTGCTCGAACAGTACAAGGCTAAGGATGCA
>QHXH01000664.1 GCA_003222855.1 Acidobacteriota bacterium | reverse complement strand
TGTTTTATAAAATGTTTTATAAGTGAGACAGAAGTTATAAGGACAACTCCGACAGGAACGCCGAGCTTTGTTCTCCTCTGCGTTCCTCTGCGAGAACCTCTGTGTCCTCTGCGGTTAACTCTTTTTTTCCGACATTGATACTTAGACTCGCTCGTTCATGCTCCTGCCGTCTTAACCAACGTCGCAGTCAAACTAATGTCCGTTCCCGACAGCGCCTGCGACACGGGACAATTCTTCTTCGCCGTCTCCGCCTGTTCGAGAAAAGTCTTCTCATCAATGCCGGGCACTTCGCCTTCGGTGTTGAGTTCAATAGCCGTGATCTTGAAGCCTTCGCCAACCTTCTCGAGACTGACGCTGGCCTGCGTGCTAATTCGCGTCGGATTGTGACCGGCCTTCGTCAATCCCGCCGCCAGCGCCATCGAAAAACATCCGGCATGCGCCGCGCCAATCAACTCCTCCGGATTCGTCCCTGTGCCTTCTTCGAACCGCGACGCAAATGAATACTGACCTTCAAAAGCGCCGCTGCCTAATTTGACTCTGCCCTTCCCTTCTCTGAGCGTACCTTCCCAAACTGCGTTCGCTGTACGTTTCGCCATGCTCGTTCTCTCCTTTGAATGATTTGATTCGCATCAATTGTAAACCCGCGGGTTCTGGAGGGCCACTTGAACGCTGATGGTGACCGTGCGGCCCTTTCGAAAATCTGGCTCAACAGTGCGCCAAGAAATTGTCGGTAAGCAGGTTTCCTGTTCCCTCTCCCTCTGGGAGAGGGCCAGGGTGAGGGCGCGAAGCGTAGCGAAAAAAGAAAAAAGGTGGAGGGTTGTTCGCTCATGTGATTGAACAGATTGAAGAACTTGGCGCGGAACTCGATGTTCTTTGATTCGCTGATCGGGAAGCGCTTGATGATCGAGAAGTCGACGTTGCTCTGTGCTGGTCCACGCAAGACGTTACGCCCGACGTTGCCGAAGTGAGTTCCCGTGGCGGTCGCAATGGCCGTCCCTTGTTTTATTTCTATGCGCGATTAGTGAAGGGGTCAAACAAACCTTCCCTGCGATCCGAAATACTTCAAAAACTGAGCCGCACACCGAATTGAAAAGCTCGTGGACCGCCCGAGCCGAAGACTTGGTTGGAGCGCGCGCTGGGTTGGCCGAAGGACGATGGATCGTTGAGGTTGCCGCTGTACTGAACAAGGTTGGCTGTATTGAAGAG
>QHXH01000663.1 GCA_003222855.1 Acidobacteriota bacterium | reverse complement strand
GATCGAGGGAGTGAAAGAAGTCACGATCAACCGTGAGCACCAGGTGCTGCGAATCCGCGGCATTGTCCGAACGCGCGACATCACGCCGAACAACGTTGTTCCGTCGACATCGCTCGCAGACATGCAGGTCGTATTCGACGGCAAGGGCGTCGTTTCCGACGCCAACAAACCAGGATTTCTTTTCAGGTTAATTCAATGGATAACACCGTTTTAGCCACAAAAATGCACAAGAGGCTCAAAAGCATTTTGTGCATCTTGTGCCTTTTTGTGGCCGCTTCTCCAGCTTTCGCTGCTTCGCGGATCAAAGACATCGGACACTTTTCGGGTGTGCGGAGCAATCCGCTGATTGGTTATGGTCTCGTGATCGGTCTCAACAAAACCGGAGATAAGCAGCAGACCTTCTTCACGCAGCAGACGCTCCTGAACATGCTCGAGCGTTTCGGGCTGAGCGTGAACAACCCCGGAATCCGGGTTCAAAATATTGCGGCAGTGATGGTGACGGCCGATCTTGGGGCCTTCGAGAAGCCGGGATCCCGGATCGATGTCACAGTTTCGTCAATCGGCGATGCGACGAGCCTGCAGGGCGGCATTCTGCTTCAGACCCCCCCAATCGGCCCTGACAGCAACGTTTACGCTGTCGCCCAGGGGGCTCTCGTTCTTGGCGGCTTCTCAGCCGGCAATGCGAGCACTGGCGTGACTGTCAATCATCCGACAGTCGGGCGGGTTCCAAATGGGGAAATGTCGAGCGCACCGTCGTTGGCGGTTTCCCACAAACCATTGATACGCTGGAGCTAGTCCTCGATCACGCGGACTTTACAACCGTTAAGCGTGCCACCGACGCCCTCAACACCAGCTTTGGCCGACCGATTGCAATTCCTGTCGACGGCCGATCGATCCGACTGGCAGTACCGGCGGATTATCAACAGCGTCCGATCGAATTCATGTCGGCCATTGAGGCAGTCGCTGTTGACGTCGATTCGAAGGCAAAGGTAGTTGTGAACGAAAGAACCGGAACAGTCATTATCGGAAGCGATGTCACGATCTCACCGGTTTCCATTTCACACGGCAATCTGAGCATCTCCATCGAAACGCAGTTTAACGTTTCGCAGGCGCAACCGCTGGCCCAGGGTGGGCAGACGGTGGTTGTGCCGGAGCAGAAAGTCACTGCTCAGGAACAGAAAAGTAATTTCGTAACGCTCGGCCGAGGCGCCACAGTAGATGAACTGATTCGAGCGTTGAATGCGTTGGGAGTCACGCCTCGCGACACCATCGCGATTTTGGAAGCGCTGAAAACAGCCGGAGCATTGCAGGCAGAGCTCGAGATCATATGATTCCAGACGTCACAAGCATCACCAGCCTTGGGGGAAAGGCGAACCCGAAAGAGGTTGCCGCGAAAGTCCAGGGCATGTTCACGGAAGTCATGCTGAAGGCGATGGAAGACAGCGTGGATGCGGAAGACGGTTTGTTCAGTAACAGCGCAACCTCGGATATTTATCGCGGCATGCTGCGAGAACAGCTTGGCGGCGCCATTTCAAAGCAGATGCAAAGTCCGCTGGAGACCCAGTTGGGTGAAGCACTCTCGCGGCAGGCGCAACCAGGGCAGACGAGTCAAACGGCACAGCCGGTGCAGCTGGCGGCTCCGTCTCACGAAGACAGCGGCTTGCCGGTGAATGGAATTATCAGCTCGCCGGAGGGCTGGCGCCATGATCCAATCAACGGTGAAACGCGCTACCATGCCGGCACCGATATCGCGGCTCCCTTAGGCACGCCGATTCATGCAGTTGCGGAAGGTCGCGTGATCGAGAGTGGACGGAAAAACGGGTACGGCAATACGGTTGTGGTTCAGACAGACGATGGCCGTAAAATGTTGTACGCACACAATAATCAGAATTTCGTTAGAGTGGGTGACTGGGTGTCACGCGGCGACACCATAGCCGAAGTTGGATCCACGGGACGAGCGACAGGGCCGCACGTGCATTTTGAAGTAAAGTTTTAGTAACCCCTGCCGATAAATGAGGGATAGGGGGAGAGACTCTATAAATGAGCATAGACCGAGTCAACATCAGCAATCAGGGCATCGACCGAGCGCAGGGAGCGCAGCCGAATGAGCTGGTGCGTAATGCCGGTAAAGATCGACAGGTCTCCACGAGTTCCGACTCCATCGCATTGTCTTCTAAGGCGAAGGACCTGGATAGGTTGGCGAAAGCGGGTACTTACAACGTTTCCGCGCGAGATCTCGCCCAGAAGCTGATCGACGCAAACAAGAAATAGTAGTTCCTTTGTGGCTTCGTGCCTTTGTGGCTTTGTGACTTTGTGTTTAAACACGAAGAAACAGAGACACAAAGACACCGAGACACAGAGCTGTTTAGGAGAAAAGTCCCATGGACGGGCTGGTAGAAGAATTATTGCGCTTGGAAAGCGCAAAGCATAAAGCACTTGTCGAAATTGACGCCTCCGCCTATGACGCCAGTGTTCGCGCGCAGTTGCGTCTTCTTTCCGCTTCCAAACGTTCCGGTCTGCGGGTTTCCAGTGTTGAACGCCTGCTCTCTCTTTCGCAACTGATCACGTTAAACACTCGCTTGCTCCAGAACCTTATATCGACAACTCCCTGGTTCGCCTTTAGCAAAAACAGTTACACGGCCGAAGGCCGCGTTGCGGCGCCGGCAACTTCAGGACGCGTTTCAGTCGAGGCGTAACGCATGGCAATTGGCGCCATTATGAGCAGTGCCCTGGGTTCGCTTATCGCGAATCAGCTCGCGCTATCGGTCGCGTCCAACAACATTTCAAACGCAAATGATACCGACTATACGCGGCAAAGGCTTTTGACAACGCCCGCGGGTCCCGATGGCGGCACTCTTGGTATCGGCATGGGCGTCAACGTGATTGGAGTCGATGCAATTCGGAACGAGCTGATCGAGACTCGGCTCCGACAGGAAAATTCAGCAAAGTCCGGCGCAGACACGCTTGCGAATGGGTTGCAAGGCGTTGAAAACCTTTTCAACGACACCAACAACGACGGCCTGCTCAAAAAGATCACGGATTTCTTTAATGGCTTCCAGACACTGTCGCAGGACCCGGCGTCGCTGAACTCGCGCGAGCAGCTGAAGATCACTGCCAATGCGATGATCGATGCGCTGCATTCCAGCTATCAGGATCTCAAACAGGTCCAGACCGATGCCGACAAAGCGATCACCGCAGACGTCGGACAGATCAATATCCTGACGAAGCAGATCGCGGCCGTGACCCAACAGATCAATTTGGCCGAAGCCAACGGGCCCGCGCCCGACCTGCGTGACCGCCGGTCGGCTCTGGTTAAACAGCTTTCGAGTTACATCGATGTAAACGAACTCGAATCGGGCCATGATTATCAGCTGACGACGAAAAACAATCACCTGTTGGTCCTGAACAACACGTCGAAGGATTTGACGACCTCCGATGTGGATTCCAACATCGGGGACGGTTCCATCAAAGCCGAACTCGATATGCGCGACACATACGTT
>QHXH01000662.1:561-3853 GCA_003222855.1 Acidobacteriota bacterium | reverse complement strand
TACCGCGTATCCCAGATAGTTGGAATAAAACGGTTCCGGCACGATGACTTCGTCGCCGGCGTCGGCCACCGCGTCCAGC
The DNA here is from genome assembly GCA_003222855.1 of Acidobacteriota bacterium. Taxonomy (GTDB): domain Bacteria; phylum Acidobacteriota; class Blastocatellia; order Pyrinomonadales; family Pyrinomonadaceae; genus UBA11740. The sequence continues at coordinate 3,774 of QHXH01000662.1, read as the reverse complement.
GCGAACGAGATCGCTTCGCTGCCGCCAGTCGTAACCAGAATGTCCTGGGCCCGCACCTTTATTCCCACGCGGCCATAGTACTGAACCAACGCGTCAATATATTCCTTCAAGCCCTGCGACGGCCCGTAGGCGAGCACCTTGATATCGACGTTCCGGTATCCGTTCATCATCTCGACTGGGGTCTCGATATCCGGCTGGCCGATGTTCAGGTGATAGACCTTGGTGCCACGGGCCTTGGCCCGGTCGGCATATGGCGCCAGCCGTCGAATCGGAGAGGCCGGCATCTCAATCGCCCGGCTGGAAAGTCTGACTTTACTCAATGTGATTTCTCTCACGTCTCGCTCTACGCCTCATGTCTCGTGCCCGACTCGCAGAATCTCAGGCGTCAAGAATACACGGCACTGGATCGCTGTTGAAAAGGCTAAGATAGTAGCTTCGCCAAGCAGGATTTCAACACATCGACTTTTACCGGCTTGTAAAGAAACGCGTCGATCAACTCTTTGCCTGCCGCGGCTGCTTCTCGATTTTCCTGACCGGTTAAGAGAACAATCGGCAGCTTTGAGAGCTTTGCGTTACTTCGGAAAAAACGCGCCAACTCCTGGCCGCTCATGTGGGGCATGATCGCATCCGTGATCACGACATCAATCGCCGAAGAGAGCGCGAGCTTCATCGCTTCCAATCCATCGCCTGCGGTAATCACTTTATAGCCGGCCCGTTGTAATGTCACTTCCAAATACCTGCGCACGGAACGATCGTCTTCGACCAGGAGAATGATTCGCCGAGCAGCCGCGCCTTCTCGAGCTTCTTAGTTGTCGCGGCGACAGCATCTGCGATGCGGGCGAATTGTTCGAGAGCGTTGGGCGGAAGAATTGTATGGGTCGTCATGGCGTTGGGCGTGATCCAAGATTGCGTGAAGGCGTTCCGTGGTGTCAAAACCGTAGCCAGCCGTCAGGCGTTAGAGCACCAACTTTAGTTGGGGTGGTGGAGTCAGTAGGGAGCGGTAGCGACCGGGTCGCGGCGTATTGCAAGGACCACGTTTGCAGGGATCGTCACCCGGCCGCTACCGCTCCCGGTACTGGCCTCATTTCCTAAAGTCGGTTCTCTAACGCCGCGAGCTGAATCCATAGGTACAACAATGCGCCGTCGCTTTGCTATACTTTCGGTTTCCACCAAGCAGTCAATTCTCAGTGGTCCTGCTCAGAATTATTCGATGTACGAATTCGCTGTCACACCAGCAGTAAATCAGATCCGCCGGCGCGGCGTGACGATTACCGATGTCCTGGTGGGATCTATCGGCGCAGAGCTCGAGCTGGAACCCGGTGATCGAATCATGCGGGTGAACGGTCGCGTGGTGCGCGACTATCTCGATTTTCGTTTTCAATCGTCCGGCGAAACCGATGTGGTCGTTGAAGTTCGCAAACACACGGGCGAAGACTGGGAGCTAAACATCGAACGCGATGAAGCAGAGGACTTCGGCCTCAGCTTCGAACAGATCGTGCCGCGGCAGTGCGCGAATGAATGCCTGTTTTGTTTCTGCAAAGGCAATCCGGAAACGGCGCGTCCGTCCTTGTTCGTGCGCGATGAAGATGTGCGGCTGTCGTTTCTCTATGGGAACTACACGACGCTGACCTCGATCAGTGAAGATGAAATGCGCCGCGTGATCGAGCAGCGGCTTTCGCCGCAATATGTTTCGGTGCATGCGACCGATCTCGACGTGCGCGCGTATCTGCTCGGCATTGATAAAGAGCGCGCCGACATCAGCGCGAAGATGCAGCGCATGATCGATGCCGGCATTGAGATTCACGCGCAAGTTGTGCTCTGTCCAAAGATCAACGATGGAGAGATTTTGCGGCGCACGATTTACGATCTGGCAAAGTTGCATCCACACGTGCGCAGTGTGGCGATCGTTCCGCTCGGGCTGACGCGCTATCTGAATGATGCGCGATTGACACCGGTCACTCCGGAGTTTTGCCGGCAAGTGATTACTGAAGTCGGAGCAGTGCAGCGAGACCTGCAAGCACAATTAGGAACCCGCTTCGCCTTTCTCGGTGATGAGATTTATCTGAAAGCCGGACGCAACGTTCCTTCGCGAAAACATTACGGCGACTCTCCGCAGATTGAAGATGGTGTCGGCATGGTGCGCAGCTTCGCCAATCAGTTTGATTCATTGATGCGCGCGCTTCACCGGAAGCGTGCATCAGAAGCCCGACCGTCAGGGAGGGCAACCTCGAATATATCCGGGAGCATTATGACTGGGTCCCTCTTCGCTCCCGTCCTTCGCAGAATGGTCGAGAGAATCAACCAACAAGTCGGAACGCGTTTGGAAGTTGTCCCAGTCGACAACGAATATTTTGGCGGCGACGTGAGCGTGGCCGGTTTGCTGACTGGCAGCGATTTTTGGGCTGCGCGCGCGCGTGTGCAAGGCGATTTTGTGATCATCCCGAAGGTCGCCCTGAAGAGCGACGAGCCAATCATGCTGGACGGCATGCGGTTCGAGGAGTTGCAAGAACAGTTCAATAGGCCGATTTATGCTTTTGATTTTCCCGCTTTCGCGAGTGCGATAAAGAATGGATTCACTTCGAAGGCACAAGCCCGAATAAGCGAAGCTGCCTGATTCCGCCGTCTATCCCCGGTCGATGACTGAATCTCATCCAAACGAACGCGCGTCAGCCGAAGCAAAGATTCTTGATGTCGGTTGTGGCTGGAACAAGACCCCCGGCGCGATCGGCATCGACGCAAATCCGAAGGCCCATGCAGACGTCATTCACGATCTTGGATCGATTCCCTATCCTTTTCCTGATGACGAGTTCGACGACGTCATTTGCCGTCACGTCGCAGAGCACGTTCCTGATGTGATGGCGTTTGTTGCCGAACTCCACCGCATCACGAAGCCCGGCGGCAGGATTTTGATCGTCACGCCGCACTATTCGAACCCTGATTGGGCCACCGACCCGACACACCGCAACCACTTCAACAGTTATTCCTTCAATTGCTTTGTCGAAGACCGGCAACTCTTTCCGTTCTACACCGACGTCAGACTCAAGCCGATTCGCACTTATGTTTCGCTCGCGAATGTCTGGCGAGTGATTGGTTTGGAGATACTCGTCAATCTCGATCAGCGTTGGCCGAAGCTTAGATTCACGAGAAAATTTTGGGAGTTCTATCTCAGCGCAATCTGTCGCGGCAAGGAACTTCAGTTTGAATTTCAAGTAA
>QHXH01000662.1:0-406 GCA_003222855.1 Acidobacteriota bacterium | reverse complement strand
TTCGATAATGCGATTGATTCCTTCGTATCGGCGCCTATTTTCGGTGAGCATAGTCATAGTCTTCTGTGGCTTGGGGACGCTGGCTCAGAGTAGTAGGCCAATCTTCCAGCCTCGCGCAGCCGACAATACGGGCACCGGAAGTATTAGGGGCCGAGTGGTGTTGCGTGATGGGTCGTTTGTGAGCGAAAGCGTGAAGCTTATCTTGCAAACCTTACGTGACGAGATGGGAGTAACCATTTTTACTGACAGCCAAGGGCAATTCGAGTTTTCGAATCTGGCCCCCGGTAACTACAAGATAGAGGTTGACGCGGACCCGCAGCGGTTCGACGTCTTGACGCAAAATGTCCAAGTCTTCCGCGGCATTCATTCGGTTCTGACACTGAGCCTGAAAGAAAAGTCCTCTGCT
>QHXH01000322.1 GCA_003222855.1 Acidobacteriota bacterium | reverse complement strand
CGCATCGACCGGCGCTTCGTTGAGCGCATCTGTTGCCGCCGGCATCATGTCGATCAATCGTCATCACGGCGGCGCGATTGAAGATTGCGCCCGGCAATTGAAAAAGATCGCCGATCGCGCAACCGCTGAATCCGTTTCCATGGACGAAGCCGCAACGCGCACGCTCGCTGCCATGAGAGAAGCGGGCGAACGAATGTCGGGATTTGGTCATCGCGTTCACACGAAAGATCCGCGCACCGCGCGATTGTTCGTGCTCGCGCGCGAAGCCGGCGTCGATGGCGTGCACATGAAAGCGGCGCGCGCGGTTGAAAAAGCATTCGCCGACGCGAAGAAAACGCTGCCGATCAATGTCGACGGCGCGATTGGCGCCGTTCTCGCCGATTTAGGAATGAATCCCGCCGCGTTCAACGGCATTTTCATGATCGCGCGGACGCCCGGACTGGTAGCGCACGTGATCGAAGAACAAACCCGCGAGAAACCGATGCGCCGGATTGATCCGGTCAATCACGGCTATGACGGACCCGCAGCTCGATCTGTCGAAACAACAATAAACACTAATTATAAGACAATTCGCTCCCACTCCAATTTGGCGTGCTTAAAATTAAGGATAACTCCTACACGCAGGTTCGTGATCCGCAGATAGTTTAACATCAATCCACGCTCGTGATCAGTGATTCGGTCAATCACCTTGGTATCGACGACAACAGCATCAAATGCGATCAAGTCGGGAACGAAGAGACCGACTTTATGTTTTTTGTAGAGCACATCGAACAAAGGTTGCTGTCGAGAAGGAATGTTTCGTAGACCAAACTCAACGACCAAGGCCTTTTCATATGGCTTCTCAACCAACCCGTGACCAAGCGCGTTAAGAACCTCTATGGCGCAGCCGACAATTTGGAAAACTTCTTCTTTGGCCAACAACTTTTCGTTATTCGTGTCCATTCGTGTTCATTAGTGGTTAATCATGAATTAGAATCGATGTCACGAGCATGACAACAACCCAACGAGCCAATTACGGCGTGAAAGAAATCGCGAAGCTTTTTCCCAGCTTGATGAAGATCAAGCAGAAGTCACTGCGCGAAAAGGTGGCGGCGGTCTGGAACGAAGCGATCACCACCGGCTGCGGCGGGAAAGGTTGGACCTTCGCCGAACTTCGCGCGGTCAAATTCACGCTTCTGGCCGGCAACATCGACATGAAGTTTGTCGAACACCTTAATTCCTGCGCGCGGCAATGCATTGCGATCGCGGATGTTCTGAAGCGCGCGTTCCGCTGTAGCATTCCCATCCAACGCGATTATCTCATCGCCGGCGCTTTGCTGGCTGATGTGGGCAAGCCGCTCGAGTACGACAAGGACGCGTCAGGAAAGATCGTCCAGGGAAAATTCGGGCAACAAGTGCGGCATCCATTTAGCGGAGTCGCGCTTGCCTTCAAGCACGGCATCCCCGGTGAAGTGATGCACATCATCGCTACCCACAGTCACGAAGGCGACAAGATGGAGCGCTCGATCGAGTCGATCATTTTCCATCACGCCGATTTCGTCGACTTCGATATCGCCAAATTTCTTGGAAAGCGCGCCGCCAAGGAGTGACTCTCAGGCAGTTGATAGTTGAGAGTTGATTGTTGATTGTCTCATATGGGCTTGACGCTTGTTGAGAAGATCGCTGCGCGACACGCGGATGGACTTGCGCCCGGCACGGCAGTTCATGCCGGCGACTTTATTTCGATCCGTCCGCGCCACGTGATGACCCACGACAACACCGGCGCAGTAATTCCCAAGTTCAAACAGATCGGCGCGACCGCGATCGCGGATCCGGCGCAACCGGTTTTCGCGATCGATCACGACATTCAAAACGTTACGCCGAAGAATCTGGAGAAGTACGCCAAGATCGAAGCGTTCGCTGGCGAGCACAGCATCGATTTTTATCCGGCCGGCACCGGCATTTCGCACCAGGTGATGGTGGAACAGGGTTACGTTGTTCCCGGCGCGCTGGTGGTGGCGAGCGATTCGCATTCCAATTTGTACGGCGCGATGGCAGCGCTGGGCACGCCGGTGGTGCGAACCGATGCCGCGAGTATTTGGGCCACTGGCGTTACCTGGTGGCAGGTTCCCAAGGTCGCCAAGGCGGTGCTCAAAGGAAATCTGTCGCCCGGCGTCGTCGGCAAGGATGTCATCATCGCGTTGTGCGGACTCTTCAATAAGGACGAGGTGCTCAATCACGCGGTTGAATTTTTGGGCGACGGCGTAGCCAATCTTCCGATGTCGGCGCGCATGACCATCGCCAACATGACCACCGAATGGGGCGCGTTGGCCGGCGTGTTTCCGTTCGATGAAGTGACGGTCGACTACTTGCGCTCGCGGGTCGGCGAGTTCACGAATCCGAAACGCCCCGGAACACGCGGCCCCAAAAGTCGCTCCGGCTACAGCAACATCGACATCGATGAATGGTGGAAGAATCGAAGTCAGCTGACCGCCGATGCGGACGCAGAGTACGCGATCGAGCTTGAACTGGATCTGGCAACCGTGGTTCCGCACGTTTCCGGCCCGAATGAAGTGAAGACCATGGTCTCACTTCCGGAAATGCAGCGGAAACATGTGACCATTCAAAAGGCGTATCTGTTGTCTTGCGTGAATGCGCGCTTTGAAGATTTGCATGACGCCGCCGAAGTTGTGCGTGATCGTGGTGGACACGTTGCCACCGGCGTCGAATTTTATTTGGCCGCCGCCAGCGCCGAAGTGCAAGCGAAGGCCGAGTCCACTGGCGATTGGAAGACGCTGCTGGACGCAGGCGCAATTCCGCTCCCGTCCGGTTGCGGAGCCTGCATTGGCCTTGGTCGCGGTGTGGTCGAAAAAGGCGAAACCGCGATCAGCGCGACCAATCGCAATTTCAAAGGCCGCATGGGCGACCGCGATGCGCTGGTGTATTTGGGTTCGCCCGCGGTGGTGGCCGCCAGCGCGCTGGCGGGATTTATTTGCGCGCCAAAAGATTTCGCCGAGCGCCCCGCCGGCACGGCTGTTCGCCGCGCCGAAAAGAAACGAACGCAGCCCGCTTCAGTGGAGATCATGCCTGGCTTTCCATCAAGCGTGCGCGGTCGCGTTCTTTTCGTTGATAAGGACAATTTGAACACCGACGGCATTTACGGCAGCAAACACACTTACCGCGACGATATGAAGCCTGAGGAGATGGCCGCGGTCACGTTTGAAAATTACGATCCGGACTTCAACGTGCTCTACCAAAAAGGCGACGTAGTGGTCGGCGGATTGAATTTTGGTAGCGGCTCAAGTCGCGAACAGGCGGCCACAGCGCTGAAGTTCAAAGGCATTCCCTGCGTCATCGCGGCTAGCTTTTCTGAAACGTACAAGCGCAACGCGTTCAACAACGGCTTCGTCGTCTTCGAATGTCCCGAGCTCGTGACGCACTTGCGAGACATCCCGCGACTGCGGGACGCACCGACGACGGTCGCGTCGGAGATAACGATTGATTACGGCAAATCGATCCTGACCATTGATGAGAAATCATTCGCCTTTCCGCCACTGAGTCCCGCCGCTCAGGAATTGATCGTCGCCGGCGGCGCTGAAAATCTGGTGGCGAGTCGGCTTCGCGCGAAAGCGTAAAGATTACGACGAAGTCAATCGCAAGATCAGCGCGGCCACGGCTAGCAGCAGGAATATGACGGCAAGGCCGAACGAGTAGTCGCGTGCGCGCAGATGGGTGATGATGGCAGCGACGAAGAAAAGGACGAGACCGACTCCCGCGGCGATCCCAATCAGAGGCACACCGATGCCGATCAGAAGTCCGAGCGCGCCGGCGGCCTTGAGGATGCCCAGAATAGTTATCCACGAGTCCGGCACGCCCACCCGGGCCATGTTGATGAGGATTTGTTTAAAGCGAATGAAGTCGAGCGTGGCCGAGAAAGCGTTAGCGGCGGCGGCCAGGACAGTGACAACGATGTAGGCGGTAAACATGGCTAGCTCCAATAATTATTTCGCGATGCCCACGATTTTCTGAAAATGTTTTTTCTGCTCGATCGCGTCGAGCATGAATGCCGCAACCGCTTTGCGCGCCAGACTGAAACCCATCTTGGGAGCGGCGCCTTCCCGGCTCCGATAGGTCGTATAATTTCCCTGCGTCAGACGTGGAGGGCGAGCGATCGTCCAGTCAAGGCCGCTGCCTTTCACGACGTCTTCCATTCTCAGTGAATCGCGCATGTGGTTTCGCAGGATGAAGCTGACGATTCGGTTGGGAATACCGGGAAAATGTGCCGCCGCCGAGAGAACGAGCAGCCGTTTCACTCCCGAATGCTTCATTGCGCGAGTCGTCGCGAGTGCGCTGTCGTGGAGAAGCGAGCTTGGTTTGAAAACCTCGCGTGGCCCTAATGTCGAAAACACTGCGTCATGATTTTGGATTGCCTCAAAAAGCTGGTTTTCGTCCATCGTATCGCCCTTCAGAACAGTGAGTCGTTCATTTCTTGAGGTGATTTTTTCAGGCGAACGAACAAATGCCGTCACTTCATGACCTCTGGGGAGCGCTTGCTCAACAATTTCTTGGCCTGTCCGGCCAGTTGCTCCGATGACAAATAGTTTCATAACTAGCTCCCCGTCGTTAGGCGCCTTGCTGGCGCGGTTGGTGTTCTGCTCGCGGAACGCTCTGTTGGCCAGCAAAGTGACGGTGCGACATCCGAATCAAATCCATTGCCGGGTCCAAATCTTCTTCACCGCGGACAATAAAGGTGACGTATCCCGCTTGCGGCGCGCCGATCGGCATCCGATGTTCGGCATTGCGCCAGTGATTGGTCGGTTTCTTTCATGGGGTGGGCCGTAATACTAAGGAAACTATTATAGTATAATTAGTTTCCAAACCAAGCAAAACGTTCAAACAAAATTCCTAGGCCAACCTGGCCGGCTCAGCCGATTCTCAGCGGATTCGCCAAAGATCAGGATGCGAATTCAAAACCACCAATCCAAAATCACAGTAATCTCTTTCGATTGTGATGGCGTCGTCCACTTTACCAAACGGAGGCCCTGTGATATTTCCACCGGTTCATTTGAATCGCTAGTCTGTTAAAGAAGAACACACCCCTATGGCTAAATACAAAATCGCATGGATGCCGGGGGACGGCGTCGGACACGATGTCATGGAAGCCGCGCGCATCGTCTTGGATCGCCTGAAACTCGACGCCGAATATATGCCTTGCGATATCGGCTGGGAGTTTTGGTGCAAGGAAGGCAACGCGTTGCCTGATCGGACTGTAAAAGCTCTCAAGGAAACTACGTGCGGCCTTTTCGGCGCGATCACGAGCAAACCGCAATCGGAAGCGAAGGAAGAATTGGCGCCGGAACTGAAAGACAAAGGCCTGGTTTACTTTTCGCCCATTGTCGGGCTGCGCCAGATGTTCAACCTCCACACCAACATGCGGCCGTGCAAAAGTTATCCGGGCAATCCGCTCAATTTTCGCGGCAATAAAATCACGAATCCGAGCGGCGAAGATGTCGCGATCGATCAGGTCGTGTTCCGTGAAAATACCGAAGGCATGTACGGCGGCGTGGAGTTCTTCCCGTTGCCGGAACCCGTTTACACGGCGTTGTGCGCCAACCCGAAGATGAAGAAGTGGATCGACAAGGGCCTCGAGAATGTCGCGCTCTCGACCCGGATCATGAGCAAGCAAGGTTGCACCAACATTTGCAAACAAGCCTTCGAGTTCGCCAAGAAAACCGGGCGCAAACGCGTCACGTTGATCGAGAAACCGAATGTGCTGCGCGAAACCGGCGGCTTGATGATGCGTTGCTTCAAAGAAGTGGCCAAAAATTATCCCGACATTCGTGCGGACGACGCGAACATCGACGCCATCTGCATGTGGATGTTCAAAAACCCGCAGGATTACTCCGTGCTCGTCGCCGAAAATATGTTTGGCGACATCGTCAGCGATTTGTGCGCCGGGTTGGTCGGCGGACTCGGGTTCGCACCGAGCGCCAATCTCGGTGACAAATATGCCGTCTTTGAACCGACACACGGATCGGCGCCGAAATACGCTGGTCAATACAAGGTCAATCCGATCGCGATGCTTTTGACCGCGAAGCTGATGCTCGAGTGGCTCAAGGAAACCGAAATGGCAACGCGTCTGGAAATCGCCATCGCTCGTGTCATCGCCGAAGGCAAAGTGCGCACCTACGATATGGGCGGCAAAGATTCCACACTCGACGTCGCAAAAGCCATCGCTGATTACGCCAGTTCATAATCTGGCGTGGGACCGAGCTTGTTCGTCACAAGCAAAAATCCGTTACTTCACATTTGCGATCTTTACGATACTGCCCTTTGCCTGCGGGTCCTTTGGATCCTTCACCACCGTCACGTACAATTCTTTCTCGCCTTCGCCGAACGCGACGTTTGTTGTGCCATCACCCGCGGCGATCTCAAATACGTGCAGAAGCTTGCCCTCAGGAGATATCTTCAAAATCTTGCCGCCGAACCATAGGGCCACATAAATGTTGCCCTTGCTGTCGACCTTCATGCTATCAGGTCCCAGCCACCAGGATTTGTTCTTGTCTTTCACAAGAAGATTTAGCAGAGCAAAATTCGATCTGTTACTCAACGAGCCGTCGTCATTGATCTTGAATTTCAACATGCAGTTTCCGACGGTTTCGCTGACGTAGAGGGTCTTTTGATCTGGAGAGACGCCGATTCCGTTGGCGTAATTGAGATCGTCCGCGACCTCGACCCATTTCTCGCTGCCAGGCGCCAGATAGAGAATTTTCCCCACCACGGAAGTTGGCAGGTCCTTGTACGGGCCAAAGACCGTGGCATAAGCACCGCCGTTGGCGGTCACCACAATATCATTGATGCCGCCGTCGAATGGCTCGCCGTTTTTGTCGGCATCCCAACGGCGCAGCTGCTTGCCGGTCAGGTCGAGTTCAAGGATGGCGCCATGCTCCTCGGTGCAGGCGAGGAGGAACGTCTTTCGTTTCGTGAGCGCCAATCCGTTATGGCCGCAACCCGGGGTGTCATTCAACACCGTGCTCGTTTTGCCATCCCATTTCGACAGCGTGTTGGAGACCCAGCCAACATAGTAAAGGTTGCCGTCAACGTACAACGGACCTTCGGGTCCAAGGAGATTGCTGACGATGGTGATTTCGTCGGCGCGCGCTGCAGTAGCAGCCAACATTGCGCCAACGGCAAAGCAGATAATTTTACTGGCCCTCATTTTGATTCCTTTCCGGTCAGCTAGGCTTGAAAATTTGAACGGGCCAATCAAGTTCATAAACCTGAAAGATCGACATCGTCATGTCACACCAACCAACTGAATCGAAACGTCTGCTGTCACACCTCATCACGGAGTGGGCGTGCTAGATGAACTCAGCCTGGAAACGTTCGCGGCTACGAGTAACTGAATGACACGCAACGCTGTCTTGATTTCCACTGATCGAATCGAGCGACTCATTCTTCTTGTCCGAGGAGAAAAAGTGATGCTGGATGCTGATCTGGCCCGTCTCTACGGCGTCTCCACCAAGCGCTTCAATGAACAGGTGAAGCGCAACCGGAGGCGATTCCCCAAACGCTTCATGTTCCGATTAACCGCCGAGGAAAAAGCCGAAGTGGTCGCAAATTGCGACCACCTCAAGAACCTGAAATTTTCACCGGTGCTCCCGTATGCCTTCACTGAACACGGAGCGATCATGGCGGCCACGGTTCTAAATAGCCCGCGGGCCATCCAAGTCAGTATTTACGTCGTTGAAGCTTTCGTCCGTCTCCGCGGATTGCTGTCATCCAATCGAGAACTGGTCCGCAAGCTGGCCGAACTAGAAAAGGAGCTCAAGGAGCGGCTGGATGTCCACGAGGCGGCCATCGTAGACATTCTGCGTCGGATGATGGACATGATTGACCCTCCGGCGTTGCCGGAGCCGTCACATAAGCAGATTGGATTTCAGGTGAAAGAGAGGCACGGGTTGTACCGGATAAACAAAAGAAGGGGAAAGCGATGACCGCACGATTCGCAATTCGCGCCGAATCATAAATCAAGAGAACGGGAATCATCATGCCAGACAATCCAACCGAATCGAAACGTCTTCTGTCATACATTATTGCTGAGTGGGCTTGCGCGCTGAAGTACGAGCATCTTTCGCCGGAGGCGATTCAAGCGGCGAAATTGTTCTGGTTCGATTCCATTGGCTGCGCGCTCGGCGGCAGTCAGCAGGATGACGCGAAGACTTTGCTAAGACATTATCGCGCGATGTCCGCCCCGGCGGGCTCATCCGGTGGTCCCGCACGCGGGAGCAAAGCCACGGCGTTCGTCTCAGGTTTCAAGACCAATCCGGTCGATGCGGCGTTTC
>QHXH01000635.1 GCA_003222855.1 Acidobacteriota bacterium | reverse complement strand
CGTACTATCTTGAGCCGCGAAAAGGCGGCGATAAAGCGTACGCGCTTCTGCGCGACGCGCTCAAGGACACGAACAAGGTTGGCATCGCCAAGGTCGTGATCAAGACGCGCCAATATCTCGCGGGCGTGAAGCCGGAGAACGGCGCGCTCGTTCTTGAGTTGATGCATTTCGCCGATGAACTGGCGGATCCAGGAAAACTCCATGTCCCGAAAAAGACAGGAGTGGGCAAACGCGAAATGAATATGGCAAAGTCACTGATCGATAGCATGAGCTCAAAGTGGAACCCAGAGAAGTACAAGGACGACTATCGCGAAGCGCTCATGGAAGTGATCGAGGAAAAAGTCGAAGCCGGTGGAAAAGAAATCGAAGAGAAACCAAAGAAAACGCCCAAACCAACGAAGGTGATCGATCTGGTTTCCGTTCTGCAAAGAAGTCTGGAGGAAACGGGCGCGAAGAAGAAAGCGACAGCCAGATCGCGCGAGAAACAAAAGCAGCCTGCGAAGAAAGCGGCGTGACTATTGCGGCCGTCTGTGAACCGCCGCCCACCGCGCAGGCTCTCGAGTCATTTGAGCGGCGGGCGAACGCCCCTTGGACTTATGAATCTTCGTTCACCAACGCCGCCAATTTTCCGTGAAGCGCGTTCTTGTTTTCGGTAGGTCGGGACGTTTGGAGCGTTCGGTCTGCTCTTAATGTCCTGAAGCTGCTGTGCGGTTCTCATATGTGACTGGCACTAAAGGGGGGCAACTGTTGCCCCCCCTTCGCGAGGACTTTTTAGGTGCCGTTCACCTTCCTTTCTTTCTTGTGGTCGCCATTTCGACTCGAAGGCAACCTGCGTAATCTTTTCGCGTCGATTTCCGCGAAGCGTAAACCGGGTTTTTTGTCAGTACTGAGTTTGTTCTGCATAATTTCTCCTAGCATTCTTGATATTTATATTATATGTTTCAAGTGAGTCAATGGAAAAAAAATCAAGTCACGGAGGCTCGCGACCCGGCGCTGGTCGCCCGCTTGGGCGAACGAAAACCGCGATTTGCGTCTCGATTGACGAGACGATTTTGGATCGTGCGCGTAGGCGCTGGAGGGATAAAATTTCTCGACTCGTTGAAAAGTTGCTAGACCTCTATGCGTCCAAACGTGTTTCATTGGAGGAAAGCTCACGATCAGGCGACCGCATGTAGATCAGCCCGATTTGCTCTGATATTTCAAAATTAGGGCACTACCGGAAGCGCGATTAGCTTGACACGTTTGTTCGAAATCGTTCAGCCTGACGGCCATGAATGCACTGAATCGATTTGCAGATCCGGTCTATTGTCTCATGCGCCTGATCGTGGGGCTTATGTTTGCGTGTCACGGCGGGCAATTGGTTCTCGGCATGTTTGGTGGCATGCCCGGCTCGAATAATGCGTTCACACAGACCGGCGGCTGGATCCAACTCATTGGTGGATTTCTGATCGCGTTCGGTCTGTTTACGCGCCTTAGCGCCTTCATCTGTAGCGGCGAAATGGCTGTGGCTTATTTCATGATACACGTGGCAAATGCCGCCACGCCGATGGCAAAGTTTTTCCCAATCGCAAACAAGGGCGAACTCGCCGTGTTTTATTGCTGGGTATTCTTCTTTATGGTTTTCTACGGCCCGGGGCGCTGGAGCATTGACGCCTTACTGTGCAAACGAAAAGGTGCCGCACCGGCGAGTGCGGCTTAGCTGAGATCCCGATCTTCGGTGGCAGTGGCTTGGCTCAATCGTTACGCGGATTCTGTTTACTGCATCGTGCGGTTACTCATTGGACTCATGTTTGCTTGTCATGGCGGGCAAAAAATTCTCGGCTTGCCGCCGAGCGAACGCGGTCTCGCCACGAGTCCTTTGGGTCTGACCTCGGGATGGATCGAACTAACCTGTGGTTTGTTGCTTGCGGTAGGTTTGCTTACGCGACTCGCCGCTTTCATCGCCAGCGGCGAAATATAAGGGCGAACTGCCGGTTCTGTTCTGTTTCGTGTTTCTACTTATTCTTTTCTACGGGCCAGGTCGCTGGAGTATTGATGGGCTGATCTGCGCAAGATCTGCAACGAAATCAACAACCTAATCATTATGAAACATATCATTGGCATATTCATCCTAATGTTCGCCGCCCAGGCACTGCTCGCGGAGGAGTACAAAGACTTTGGTAAGGAGAGGTTGAACAGTTCGCTGCGGCACGGCGAATGGGTGGATATCAAATCGGTTGGGCGTACGATCAAGGCGTTTGTCGTTTACCCCGAACGCAAAGACAAAACGCCTGCTGTGCTAGTTGTCAGCGAAATTTTTGGCCTTACGGATTGGGTGCGCAGTTTGTGTGACGAGTTAGCCGAGAACGGCGTCATCGCCATTGCG
>QHXH01000634.1 GCA_003222855.1 Acidobacteriota bacterium | reverse complement strand
AAGCGTTTGGCCCAGGCTTTCACATTTACCAATACCTCTTCAAGTCAAACCGCCCGGACATCCCGTTCGCAAAATATGACGAACCCATTGTCGAAGCAGCGATCGACCAGAGGCGGAAGTTCTTTGAAGCCAAGCGGGACAATCTTTATCAAGTTGAAATCTTCTATTGCGTACTGCTCGAAGGCGCCAGGTCGAAGACCGGCGTGGGAACGGCGCTCGCTCGCCTCATTCGTGATCCAGAAGGCGCGATTACCGAACTCAAGTCGCAGTTCACCAACGACAGCATGAAGACGCTGTTGCGCACGCATATCGAGCACGACCTTCGACGGCTTGACCAGCAGGTGCAGGCATTCGCGCGCCAACTAGCAGATTTCATGCAAATCGAGATCTTGAATCGGCAGGGACAGTTCAGGTTCTTCCGCCGCTTGCTGAATTATGACGACTGGCGCGTTGCGGGCAGGCCGCAGTCCGCACAGTTTCTCGACTATCAAGTGGCCAACGCCGACATCGAGGGGGAACGCGATCATCTTCGGGTCGGCGATCACATCGTCCGTGTGCTCACGATGAAGGAGGCCATCACGGAGACCCGCCCCCTGGTGCTGGACGCGCTGCTGAAGATTCCGGCCAACTTCTACGTTGTCACGGAATGGACGCCGCTCCCAGCGGACAAAGCCCGCAAAGAAGTGAACAAGCGTCGCCGCCACTTCAATATGTCGAAGACGGGGTTTGTCTCTCAGATGGGCAACGATGCCGCGAAAACGAACCCACGGGATGTACTCGTGGACGAGTCCAAGCAGGCCGATATTGAAAATCTTGGCGATTGCCTGCGCGCGCTCGGCGACGGTCAATCTCTTGGTGATTTCTCGCTCACGATTATCCTTTATGGCAGGTCGCGAACGGAACTCGATCAGCTCGTAGCCGAGTTCACTGGCATCTTCACCAACGCGGACGGCAATCTGTTTGCCGAAACTTACAACCAACTGAACGCCTATTTCGCCGCCATTCCGGGAAACTATGCACTGAACCTCCGCAGGCTGTATCTGCTGAACACCAATTACGCCGACCTGTCGTTTCTCTTTACGATCCTTCCTGGCGAAAAGACGAACGATCATCTCGGTACGGAGTATCTGGCTGCGCTCGAAACCGACAACAGCACGCCATACTTTTTGAACCTGCATAACGGCGAAGTCGCGCACACGCTGATCCTCGGGATGACCGGGAGTGGCAAATCATACTTTTGTAACTTTCTGCTACAGAACGCGCAGAAGTACGCGCCGCTGACCTTCATCTTCGACATCGGGGGCAGCTTTCAGTCGCTCACGACGATCTTCGGAGGCACGTACCTGAATGTTGGCCAGGAGGCACGCGACTTCACCATCAATCCATTCTCACTTCCTCAGACGAAAGAGAACCTGCAATTTCTGTTCAGCTTCTTCCGCGTGCTCGTTGAGGGCAACGACCAGCGCTACAGACTCGA
>QHXH01000637.1 GCA_003222855.1 Acidobacteriota bacterium | reverse complement strand
GTGCCAACCTTCGCCAAAGGAGAGCAGCGCCACCCACCAATTGTTCTTAGAGTCATCGTTAGTAGCAAAGCGCCGCCGGCCCCACAGGTGAGTTGCCGAGTTAACCAGCCAGGTGGAATGAAGTCCCAGCGTGACCCGCAGGAAGGTGCCCCACAGCATGACTCTCCAGCCGCCGAATGCCCACAGTCCGACGGTGAGCATGATCAGCGGGACACAATAAAATCGGTTGAGCCAGCGATAAAGTCTTTGGTTCATCAGATCCGGGGCGTAGTGCTGAAGCTGAGTCCGGTCCATTACCTGAGGCGGAGGAACCAAAACCCAGCCGATGTGTGACCACCAACGTCCGTCGCGCGGCGTATGCGGATCTCCTTCTTCATCGGTATGAGCGTGGTGAATACGATGCGTGGTGACCCACTGTATCGGTCCGCCCTCCAGCGCCAGAGCGCCACAAAAAACAAGAAAGTACTCAATGACTTTCGGTACCTTATAGCCGCGATGGGTCAATAAACGATGCCAACCCATGCCTATACCCAGACTGCCCGCCACCCACAAGAGGACGGCGGCAGTAATAATCGCAGGCCAACTCCAGAACCAAAGTGCCGCAAGAGAAGCCAGGTGAAAGATGATCAGGAAAGCCACGGTGGGCCAGTTGACGCTTGTTTCTTGTTCGTTACCTATCTTGTTCATTTCCGTTTCACTCACCTTAATTCTCCAATCACTCGCTTCATCTCCCCTTCCAGGCTCAGGACTCAATTCTGAACGGCTGTTTTTTGGAATCAACTCCCGGAAGGCGGGGTTCACAGTTGTCCGATTAATAGGAATTTTAGTTCGCGCGGGAGAAGCCGTCTGTGCGTTAGGCCGCTTATAGTTTCCTTGGCCCCCACCTTGCTTCGCGAGGGCGTATCTCTTTCTGATCCCCGTGCGCCGCTACGGCATCGCTGATGGCAGTCAGTGGCAGCACTCGCAGCGGACTTGAATAATTTCATTATTCGGCCGAGCGCTGGTCGCAATCAACTGTCCGCGCGCGTCGCTCGAATGGTTTCAAGGAGCTTTCGGGTCGAAGGCAAGGGTGTTGTTGGCGGTCTCTCTTTGAATTCAAGCTCTTCCAGTGTGAAACCCGTTTCACGTCCGCAACTTATCTCGGCAATTCGTGCTCGCCACTTATTGCACTGTTCCCAGATGTGAACCTCGATTAACGAGCATGCTATACCCATCGTGAGATAGCTGAGAATTACACCCACGAAGGTGAGAACTAATTCGACTCGGGCGGTAAGATCTAGCGCGCTTAAATGGAGGCGCGGGATCCCTTTCCCATACAAAGTCGCACCCAACAGAACGAACGGGCCGATAAAGACCGCGAAATTGATCCGTTCGCGGAAGGCCATGAGATTATTTGTCTGAGTCTCTATTTCCTTTGAAAG
>QHXH01000321.1:8980-16606 GCA_003222855.1 Acidobacteriota bacterium | reverse complement strand
GCTTTACCAAAAGCGCGCGCGCAAAAATCGAGAAGGCCGGTGGCGCGGTCACAGTGTTGGAATAGCTCGCGCCGGTTTCCGGGCAGTGCCTGGTACTTTGACCCTGGGGCTTTGACGTGACATCGACGTTGTGGCTCTTTTCAAAGTACAAAGGACAAAGTTCAAAGTACTAATTCCTTATGGAAAAATTTCTAGCAGCCGTACGCAACATGTTCCAGGTGCCGGATCTTCGCCGGCGCATTCTGTTTACGCTGGGCATGCTGGCGATCTATCGCCTGGGCGCGCACATCTCTGCACCCGGAATCAACAAAGCGCGTTTGGATCAAGTTTGGCACGACGTCAGCGGCACGCTACTGGGCGTGCTCGATCTGTTTTCCGGCGGCAACTTCCGTCTGATCTCTGTTTTCGCCCTCGGGGTCACGCCTTACATTACTTCGTCGATCATTTTGCAGTTGATGACGGTCGTCTCTCCGCAATTGAAGAAATTGCAGGAAGAAGGCGAGATGGGCCGCGCGAAGATCAATCAATGGACGCGCTATCTCACGGTGGGGCTGGCCGGTTTGCAAACGACGTTCGTCGCACATTGGCTGCAGATCAATGGCGTGGGCGCGCCCACCTGGGGGTTTCTGCTTACGACCATTCTGACTTTGACGACGGGTACGATCTTCGTGATGTGGCTGGGCGAACAGATCACCGAGCGGGGGGTCGGCAACGGCATCTCGCTCCTGATTTTTGCCGGCATCGTGATCGGATTGCCGCGCGGTGTGCAGCAGGTCATGACCCGCGTGAGCGGGGGCGACACGCTTGAGATTCTCGGCGTGATTGGTTTGGTGGTCGCACTGGTCGCCATTATCGCGTTCATCGTTTTTGTGGAAGCTGCGCGGCGAAAGATACCGGTGAGTTATGCGAAGCGGCACGTTGGTCGTCAGCTGGTTGGCGGCCAGCAAACAACGATGCCTTTGAAGCTGAATATGGGCGGCGTAATCCCCGTGATCTTTGCTTCGTCGGTGCTTTCCATGCCCCAGAGCTTGTTCTCTGCCTTACCGCCGAAGAACCCCGCCAATTGGTACGGAAAGATTTTCAGCTTCTTCCAGGTGTTTCACGCGGGCGATCCATATTACGAACTGATCTTTCTGTCGCTGATCGTCTTCTTCACGTTCTTCTATGTTTCGATTGTCTTCAATGTTGAAGAAGTTGCTGACAATCTGCGCAAGCACGGGGGATTCATGCCCGGCATTAGACCAGGTCGAGCGACGGCTGAGTATCTCAATACGATTCTCACTCGCCTGACGACGGTAGGCGCGATTTATCTGGCGCTGGTCGCTTTCTTTCCGCAATTCATGTTGAGCGGATTCAAGGTTGGGCGTCTGCCGTTGATTGGAAACTGGCTGGAATCGTTTGTCAGCACCACGCCGGGCCTGGGATGGATTCCCACCGGCATGGGATATCAGTTCTATTTCGGCGGCACATCATTGCTGATTTTGGTGGGCGTCGCGATGGATACGGTCGCTCAGATCGAAGCGCAACTGGTGATGCGCAACTATGAAGGCTTCCTCGGCGGCGGTGGACGCCTGCGTGGGCGGCGAGCCTGATTAATTTTGGATTTTTGATTGCCGATTTTCGATTGCTGTTATTCGGGTGATTCGCGCGACCGAGAAACAATCGCAAATCAAAAATCTAAAATCGAAAATCCATGTCAAAGATTATCGTGTTGATGGGCGCGCCGGGTGCCGGTAAAGGCACACAGGCGCGTTTGCTGCAAGAGCGCCTCAACTTGCCGCAGATTTCCACGGGCGATATCTTTCGCGCCCTCGCCCAGACGCATACGCCGCTGGCTGAAGAGGTGCGCGCGATTCAGAAGGCCGGACGCTTGATACCTGACGATCTGGTGATTCGGGTTGTCGAAGATCGAACCTCGCAGGACGATTGTCGAAACGGTTACGTGCTGGACGGTTTTCCGCGCACGGCCGCACAGGCCGGGATGCTTGAAAGTTTGGCTGAGCGGCAGCATAAGAAATTGAGCGCGATCTTGATCGATGTGTCTCAGGATCTTCTTGAAAAGCGCATGACAGGCCGGCGAAGCTGCCCGGTGTGCGGAGAGATTTATAATATTTATTTCAAACCGCCGCGCCTAAATGGCAAATGCGACGACCATCCCGAAGTGGATTTGATTCATCGAGCTGACGACACGGAAGAAAACGTTCGGGTGCGATTGGAAACTTACAACCGAGAGACCGCGCCGCTGCTTGAATACTACAGCGGCACGGGGCGATTGCATCGAGTTGATGGGACGCGCCCTCCGGATGAAATCCACGCGGAGATTAGACGCATCGTAAACGGCGACCACGTATCAACGGCCACCTTATGATCATCGGGAAGTCGCAAAAGGAGATCGAAAAGATGCGCGCCGCGGGTCAGCTTGTCGGTCGCGTCTTGCTCGAGTTGCGCGCGATGGTCGAGCCCGGCGTGACTACGATGGAGGTAAACAACGCCGCTGAGCGGATGATTCGCGACGCCGGCGCATATCCGACTTTTAAGGGCTACAATGGCTTTCCATACTCGATTTGCGCCTCAGTAAATGAACAAGTGGTCCATGGTTTTCCGTCGAGCTATGAATTGAAAGAGGGCGACATCTTTTCGATCGATGTCGGGGCGACGCTTGAAGGTTTTGTCGGTGACACGGCAACCACGGTCGCCGTCGGAAAAATAAGCGATGATTGTTTGAAGTTGGTGCGCGTTACCGAGGAATGTCTGAATCTGGCAATCGAACAGTGCTACCCCGGCAATCATTTGGGAGATATCGGATTCGCGGTGCAATCGCACGCCGAGGCCGAAGGGTATTCGGTGGTGCGCGATTATGTTGGACATGGCATCGGCCGTCGCATGCACGAGGATCCGCAGATTCCGAACTATGGAAAACCCGGCAAGGGGCCAAAGATTAAGAAGGGCTACGTGTTCGCATTGGAGCCGATGATCAATCTTGGTTCGCTGCACACGAAGACATTAAAAGACGGGTGGACCGTAGTGACCGTGGATGGCCAGCCCAGCGCCCATTCTCCGGTGCGCGAGAAGCTCGTGAGCGCTGCCTAGCCCTGAGTAGTGTCTTACTTTGCGGTTTTTCTTGGCGGCTCTGCGTCTTTGCGTGAAACTGTTGTACTAAAAGAGTAATCTCACGCAAAGACGCGAAGGCGCAAAGACGCGCAAAGGCAAACTAAGACAGTGCCTAGCCCTGTCGCGGCTTGGCAATTGCTTAAGGCGCGTGTTAGTATCCGAAGTTTGCCAGCAAAGGCGAATTCGTGTCTGTATGGCGAAGGAAGAGGCGATAGAAGTCATGGCCAAAGTCCTCGAGACGCTGCCGAATGCAATGTTTCGGGTTGAGTTGGAAGAGAACCAACATCAGGTGCTGGCGCACATCTCCGGCAAGATGCGCAAACACTTCATCAGAATTCTTCCGGGTGATCGAGTGTTGGTTGAGTTGTCGCCGTACGACTTAAATCGTGGCCGGATAACTTACAGGTACAAGTAGGTCGCAGTTATGAAAGTCCGAGCGTCAGTCAGAAAAATTTGTGATAAGTGCAAGGTGATTCATCGCCGCGGTGTCGTGCGCGTGATTTGCACGAATCCTAAACATAAGCAGAGACAAAAGTAGGAGTGCAGGTAGTGGCTTTCGAGCGCTGAATTGAACGGGTGTTTGTTAATTCGCATTCCGAAATCCGCAATCCAAAATCAAGATTATGGCTCGTGTCGCAGGTGTAGACCTTCCGCCGCATAAACGCGCTGAGATCGGTCTAACTCACATCTATGGAATTGGCAGATCGCGTTCAGCCTCGATTCTAAACGAAGCGAATGTGAACGTTGATACGCGCGTTCGCGATTTGACTGAAGATGATCTCAGCCGGATCCGCGCGGTCATCGAAGCTCAGGGGGAAATCGAAGGCGATCTGCGCAAGCGGATCCAGATGGACATCAAGCGCTTGATGGATATCGGGGCGTATCGCGGCTTGCGGCATCGACGAGGACTTCCGGTTCGCGGGCAGCGAACGCACACCAACGCGCGCACACGTAAAGGCCCGCGCCGCGCGACGATTGCGAAGAAGAAAGCGCCGGGCAAGAAATAGATTTGACAGTCGTCCGTTGTCAGTTGTTATTTTCGACTGACAACTGACCATTGACCACTGACAGTTATGGCTAAAGCAGCAACCACCGGCAAAAAGAAAGTCTTTCGCAAGAAAGAGAAGAAAAATATTCCCAGCGGGATCGTCTATATCGCAGCATCGTTCAACAACACGCTGATTTCGATTACCGACCTGGAAGGAAATTTGGTAGCGCAGTCGTCTTCGGGCGCGCGCGGATTTCGTGGTTCTCGCAAGGGCACTCCGTTCGCTGCGCAGCAGGCGGCATACGAAGCCGCCAAGAAGGCCACGGAAGCGGGCATGCAACAGTGCGAGGTGCGCGTGAAGGGTCCGGGTGGCGGCCGCGAGTCGGCGATCCGCGCGATCAATAACGCCGGCATTCGCGTAATCGCGATCCGCGATACAACGCCCATCCCGCACAACGGATGTCGGCCGCCAAAGCGACGCAGAGTTTAGAGCATTGCCGATTGCCAATTTCCGATTGCTCGTAAGTTGGCTTCGAATGGGCAATCGGCAATTGAAAATTGGCAATGACGTTGACCTAAAGGATGAAGGGCTCCGATTCTGAATTTCAAATCTCAAATTTGAAATTTCAAATCGTCAAAATCGCGGCCTGTAAACTTTTCCGTCTTGAAGTTCAGACTGGAGGCAGAAACGATTGGCTAGGTATAGAGATGCGGTGTGCCGCTTGTGCCGCCGTGAAGGTGCAAAACTTTTCCTCAAGGGAGATCGCTGTTACAAGCCTTCTTGTCCCATCGAAAAGCGCGGTACTCAACCGCCGGGACAGCATGGTAACTCAATGCGGCGCGGCAAAGCGCTGGCTGGTTACGGCCAGCAGCTTCGCGAGAAGCAGAAGGTCAAGCGCATCTACTTTATTCTCGAAGGACAATTTAGAAATTACTTTGAACGGGCGCGTAAGCTCAAAGGCATAACGGGCGTGGCCCTGCTCGCGTTTCTCGAACGGCGTCTGGACAACGCCGTCTATCGCGCCGGCTTCTCGACGTCGAGGCGTCAGGCGCGCCAACTCGTGAATCACGGCCACGTTCTGGTAAATGATCGCAAGGTCGACATTCCTTCTTTTCAGGTAAAGCCCGGCGATGTGATTTCGATCAAAGAAGGAAGCCGAAAGAACGTGCACGTCGAAGGCGCCTGGCAAACAGCGGCGGGACGCGGGCGACCTGCGTGGATCTCAGCGGGCGGCGACATGACCGCGACGATATCGGCATTGCCGACTCGTGAAGACATCGACCGCTCGATTAACGAGCAATTGATTGTGGAACTTTATAGTAAGTAAATGGGGCGCCGGCGCGCGCGACTGGAACTGTGCGCCGCTGGTTGCCGGAACTTCTCCTCAAATTCTGACGGTACGTTATGGACCAAAATAATCTCTGGACAGGTTTTCAAATGCCGCGGCGGTTGGCCGCCGATAACGAGACACTGACTGAACGTTACGGACGATTTTCAGCGCAGCCTTTCGAGCGCGGATTCGGCACGACAGTCGGCAACTCGTTGCGACGCGCGCTGCTTTCTTCGATCGAAGGAGCGGCAATTACCGCGGTGAAAATCGAAGGCGTCGAGCACGAATTCTCTTCGATCAAAGGCGTCGTCGAGGATGCCACCGACGTGATTCTGAATCTGAAGCAGGTGCCGTTCAAATTGCACGGCAACGAGCCAAAGACACTGACGATCTCCAAGGCCGGCGGCGGTGAAGTGACTGCCGGTGACATTCAGGGAGACGCCGACGTCGAAATACTCGATCCGGCGCTGCATATCGCGACGGTAAGCGATGGCGGCACGCTCAATATCGAAATGCGCCTCAAGCGCGGCCGCGGCTATGTTTCGGCCGAGCGCAACTTCGATGAAGACTTGTCGCTTGGTTACATTCCGATCGATTCGGTGCACACGCCGGTCAAGAAGGTCAACTATGCAGTTGACGCGGCGCGCCTGGGCCAGAACACGGAATACGACAAGCTCAGCATCGAAGTCTGGACCGACGGATCGGTCAAGCCTGACGATGCGATCGGTCTCGCGGCAAAGTTGATCAAGGATCACATGGCGATCTTCATCAATTTTGAGGAAGACACCGAAGAGTACAGCTATCAGCAAGCCGAACGACCGCCGTTGCCGCGCAACGATCAGTTGGATCGCTCGGTGGACGAGCTGGAGCTTTCCGTTCGCTCCTATAATTGCCTCAAGAATGCGGGTATCAAGACCATTCGCGATCTGGTGCAACGCTCTGAACGCGAGATGCTGGCGACGAAAAACTTCGGCAAAAAATCATTGGGCGAGATTCGCGACATCCTGCGCGGCATGGGACTGGATTTTGGCATGCAATTCGACGAGCAAGGCAATCCGATTCCCGGTTCCGGCGAAGGTTCAGTTGAGGATCTCAGCGGCGACGACGATGAATTCGAAGAAGCAGTACAGTAGGACAATCGGTGACACGGGCGTCTCGCCCGTGCGATTCACGCGCAAGATGCGCGTGCCACCGGCGTACAGTAGGACAAGGAATCATGCGTCATCTTAAAGCCCATCGGAAACTCGGGCGGCCAGCAGAACACCGCATCTCGATGTTGCGAAACCTCGCGACCTCGTTGATTAACTCGCACGACGATCGAATCGTTACCACTCTGCCCAAGGCAAAGGAGTTGCGGCCGTTTATCGAGAAAGCAATCACGCTCTCTCGCCGCGCTGCAAGTCTCGAAGGCAACGGATCGGAAGCGACCGGGGTTCATCTGCGCCGGCAGGCGGCCTCGTTCTTTCACGCTGGCAATCATGGTCGTGCCACCACGACGCGTCGAGGGCAAATTCCGCCGCCGCGCTCGGCCGGCGTCTCGGCCCTGCGCCGCCTCTTCGATGAATTGGGCGAGCGCTTCAGGGATCGTCCGGGCGGTTATACGAGAATCATAAAAATGGGTCGCCGAACGGGTGATGGAGCCGAACTCGCGATCATTGAATTGGTCGACAACGCGCGCGAGAAAGAAGCCCAAACCGGCGCGCGCAAACGCGCCCGTGGATCGAGCAAGAAGAAAACTACCCCCGGCAAAGTTGCGGATTCAGAGGGCGGCGTAAAGGAAGACGGCGCGACCGAATAGTGCGGTTAGTGTGCGCGGCCCCGACTCGGTGATTGTTCCGGATCGGGGCTCTTGCTTTAATTGATGGAAAGAAGACCGGAACGCAACTGCCGCAAACCGAAGATGGGAGGCGCGATGTCAACCGGACCGAAAAAGGCCATGGCCGATCAAGAGAACAAGACCGCTGAACTCGTATCGCCGGCGCCGGAGCCTGCTTCTGAGCGCGGTCATCGAGATCGGGCGCGGCGGCGACATCGAAATCAGTCGCGACATCTCGAGCCGTCAATCAACATGAATGAGCTGCGCGAGCTGATCGGCTTGATCACCGAAAACGGCCTGACGCAATTTGAACTTGAGCGCGAAGGTTTTCACGTAAAGATTGGGCGTGGTCCGTTCTTTGACGAGCAGACCGCGAATGC
>QHXH01000321.1:0-8968 GCA_003222855.1 Acidobacteriota bacterium | reverse complement strand
CGCCCCCGTGCAGAGTATTCCTACCAGCGCGCCGCCACACCCGGGCGCTCATGCCGAAGAGGCTGCTTCCGAAGATCAGGACCTGCACAAGATCACCTCGCCGATTGTCGGCACCTTCTATCGCGCGCCAGCGCCAACAGCAGACAGTTTCGTGCGCATCGGCAGTCAAGTTGAACCGGCAACTGTCGTTTGCATCATCGAAGCAATGAAGCTCATGAACGAAATTCAGGCTGAGACGACCGGCGAAGTCGTCAAAATCTATGTTGAAAACGGACAGGCCGTCGAATACGGACAGCCCTTATTTGGAATCAAACGATAGATATTTCCGATTGCCGATTGCCGATTTAATGGGCGGCGCCAGTTGTAGGAATGAATCGCCAATTGGCAATCGCAAATCGGCAATGTTATGAACGGATCGCGACGCTTTCGAAAAATTCTCATCGCCAATCGGGGAGAGATTGCGTGCCGAATCATCTGGACCTGCAAAGAGATGGGCATTCGCACGGTCGCCGTTCACAGCGACGTCGATCGCGACTCGTTGCATGTGCGTTTCGCTGACGAATCGGCCTGCATTGGCCCAGCGCCCTCCTCACAAAGCTATCTGAACATTCCCGCGATCATCAGCACTGCGGAAATATTCAATGTCGACGCGATCCATCCCGGCTATGGCTTCCTGGCGGAGTCGGCTTACTTCGCTGAGATTTGTGAAGCCTGCAACATCAAGTTCATTGGGCCGCGGCCGGACGCAATTCAGTTGATGGGCGAGAAAGTCGCCGCGCGGCGCGCTATGGAGCAAGCCGGCGTACCAATTCTTCCCGGCAGCCAAAACGCTTTGCAGTCAGACGAAGAAGCGATCGAAATCGCCCGCGAGATTGGTTTTCCAGTGATCGTTAAAGCCTCAGCCGGAGGCGGTGGCCGCGGAATGCGCATCGTTCGTTCGGAAGCCGAGCTATCGGGCGCGTTGCAAACTGCCTCGACCGAAGCGGCGGCCGCGTTCAAAAACGGCGACGTTTACATCGAGCGTTTCATCGAACGTCCGCGCCATATCGAGATTCAGGTAATGGCGGATGAGCACGGCAATTGTGTCTACCTCGGCGAACGCGAGTGTTCGATTCAACGTCGTCATCAGAAGCTTTTGGAGGAATCACCGTCACCGGTGATGACCCCCGAGTTACGTCAACAGATGGGTGAAGCGGCGGTCGCGGCGTGCAAAACGATTGGTTATTCGAGCGCCGGAACGTTTGAGTTTCTGCTCGACGAAGACAAGCGCTTTTACTTCATGGAGATGAACACGCGCATTCAGGTTGAGCATCCAGTGACGGAAATGGTTACGCTCACTGACATCGTGCGCAACCAGATTCGCGTCGCTGAAGGCGAGCCGCTTGGGTTTGGCCAGGATGACGTTATTATGGTCGGACATGCGATCGAATGTCGCATCAACGCCGAAAGCCCGGACACCTTCACGCCGTCGCCCGGACTGATTACGACTTTCAATTTGCCAGGCGGTCCGGGCGTGCGCGTTGATACGTACGTTTACCCTGGGTATCGCGTGCCGCCCTTTTATGATTCGATGATCGCTAAGGTGATCGTCCATGCTCGTACGCGCGATCTCGCAATCGCTCGTATGCGGCGCGCGCTTGATGCGATGGTAGTCGAGGGAATCAAGACCACGATCCCGCTTCATCTAAAGATCATGGACAATCCCGATTTTCAGGCCGGCAATTTTTCAACCCGCTTTATGGAAGACTTTCTCGACAAAAACAGACTCCGCGAGCCGACGACGGTACCAACTGCTTCTGCGGCTTTGACTGGGGTGTCTGCGTGAATTTATAATGTTCGACTTTTCAGTGGTGAGTTAAGCTCACTGAGGGGCACAAACGAAATGTCATTTGCAATTATCAGAACGGGCGGCAAACAGTTTCGGGTCGAAAAAGGCGGCAAGGTGCGCGTTCCCGCGCTCAAGAACGACGTGGGCGCGTCGGTGGAACTTGAAGTCCTGGCGACCACGGATGGAGACGCTACGAAGGTCGGCTCGCCTTTGGTCGATGGCGCAAAGGTGACGGCCACGGTCGTCGACCACGGCCGCGCACCGAAGATCGTGGTTTTCAAAAAGAAGCGCCGCAAGCATTACAAGCGTACAAAGGGACATCGGCAGTCGTTTACAACAATTAAGATTGATTCGATTCGCTAGGGGGCGATTTTGGATTTTAGATTTTAGATTTTAGATTGAAGCCGTTCGGTACAATTGGAAAATCGCAAATCAACAATCGCAAATCGAAAATTAAGAAATGGCTCATAAAAAGGGTGTAGGTTCGTCGCGCAACGGTCGAGATTCGAATTCGCAGCGCCTGGGTTTGAAAAAGTTTGGCGGTGAGCGTGTTCTCGGCGGCAACATTCTCGCGCGTCAACGCGGAACCAAATGGAAACCAGGTACCAACGTTGGTCGCGGCAAGGACGATACATTGTTTGCTTTGATTGACGGCGTCGTGAAGTTTGAAGACAAGGGACGATCGGGAAAATTTATTAGCGTGTATCCACACGCAATAGCAACCTCATCTTAGAAGAATTGTACGTAAGTTGTTGTCATATTAATGCGACGCCCGCGCCGAAGGCAGTTCAGCGGGGCGCGCATTTTTATTTTTCGGGTTTTGATGAATCTGATATCTGAGATTATCAAGTCGTGTTTATCGATCGCACCAAAATTCGCGTAGTCGGAGGCCATGGCGGCAACGGCGTGACGGCGTTTCGGCGCGAAAAGTTTGTCCCGCGTGGTGGTCCATCCGGCGGTGACGGCGGCCGCGGCGGCGATGTGTGGATCGTGGCCGATGAATCGGTGAACACGCTTTTGCACTTGCGCTATAACCCGCTGCATGTGGCGGGACGCGGTATGCATGGCGAAGGCAGCAATCGCTCTGGCAAAGAAGGTGGCGATGTGACTATTCGCGTTCCGGTCGGAACGCAAGTTTTCGATCCGGCAACGACTGAATTGTTGTTCGATTTTGAAGAAGCTGGACAGCGGTGGCTCGCCGCGCACGGAGGTCGTGGCGGTTTTGGCAATGCGCACTTCGCCACGTCGACGAATCGCGCGCCGCGCTATCACCAGGAAGGAAGTGAGGGTGAAGAAGGTGAGTTGCAGCTCGAGTTAAAGTTGCTCGCCGATGCCGGGCTGGTTGGTTTTCCCAACGCGGGCAAGTCAACTTTTATTTCGACTGTTTCGGCGGCGAAGCCAAAAATCGCCGACTATCCGTTTACTACCGTCGAGCCGCACCTGGGCGTGGTCGACCTCGGTGACTTTCGCACGTTTGTGATCGCTGACATTCCCGGCTTGATTGAAGGCGCGCATGAGGGGCATGGTCTCGGTGATCGGTTTTTGCGGCACGTTGAGAGGACTACATTGCTGCTGCATCTTGTCGATGTTTCGTCATCGGGTCGCGACCCGATCAGTGATTATGAAATCATCAATCGCGAGCTGACGGCGTACGATTCACAACTTGGTGCGCGCGACCAGATTGTCGTGGCCACAAAGATTGATGCGCTTGATGAACCTGAACGGCTTGAGGCACTGCGTGCGCGCGCCGCAAAGGACGAGCGGCAATTCTTCGCGATTTCGTCGGTGACGGGCGAAGGCGTGCGCGAATTAATCCGGGCAGTTGGTAACGAAGTTGAGCATCATCGCGCACAGAAGTTGCCTCGGGTGCGCGACGACATGATGATCGGCTCGCGTGCGTGATCACGTTGAAGGTACTTTAGATTCGTCGATGCTCTTGCGGCGCGTTGCAATCTATGGCGGCACTTTCGACCCGGTGCATAACGGGCACCTTGAAGTTGCGCGCCGGGTGTTGGAGCTCTTTGAACTTGATGAAGTGATCTTCGTTCCGGCGTGCGTGCCGCCGCATAAGCGAAACGCAAAGATAACGTCTCCTTTTCATCGCTTTGCGATGTTGGCTTTGGCGACGGAAGCGGATCAGCGATTGCTTGTCTCGACTATTGAGCTTGATGCCCCGGAACAGCCGTATGCTGTTGAGACAGTCGAGCGCATGCGCAATGCACTCGGTAAGGAAACGGAATTGTTCTTTCTCATGGGCGCCGATTCATGGCTTGAAATCAGGTCATGGCACCAGTGGAAACGGCTGTTGTCGATGTGCAATTTTATCATTGTTACCAGACCGGGAATTCAATTTGAATCGGCATTTCACGTGGACATGCCAATTAACGTCACCAACAACTTCGGACGTGGTTGTCGTCAGTTGACTAATGCGAGTTCGCACAACGAAACTCCGCATGCTTACTTGACGGATGTGGTGCAATCAGAGGTTTCAGCGACTCGAATTCGCGCGGCAGTTCAGTCGCACGACATGGCAGCTCTGCAAACTATGGTTCCAATTGCGGTCGCGAATTATATCGAGAAGTATGGATTGTATAAAAACTAAATGAGTCAGAAGTTAAAAGAAAAATCGCTAAGTCCGGAAGTGCAGGCTGCTGCGGTTGGATCGCGGCCGACTGCCGGCGGCATTCGGCTGTCTGAGTTCGACGATCGAATCCGCCGGGCGTTGCAAGCCGCCGCAGAGAAGAAAGCTATCGATCCGACCGTCCTTGATTTGCGCGGCATTTCCAGTTTCACAGATTTCTTTCTGATTATTACCGGAGCGAATCGTCGTCAGGCGCAAGCGATCAGCGACGAAATCGTCGAGCAGTTAAAGCGTCATGGCAGTCCGGCGGCCCGCGTCGAAGGGTATCAGAACGCTGAATGGATCCTGGTTGATTACGGCGACTTTGTGGTGCACATTTTTGACGAGAAGGCCCGCCGCTTTTATGACCTTGAGCGTTTGTGGCATGAGGCGCGGCGTCTTGATGTTTCTCAGGACGATCTGACGCAGCTGAGTTCTTTGAGAGAAAAATAGTGATCGAAATCGTTGCGTTGTCGGATGCGATGCGCGAAGCCGTCGGGCTCGCGGAACGCGTCGCTCCCACGGACGCGAACGTGCTCGTCACCGGCGAATCCGGATCGGGCAAAGACGCGCTTGCGGCCTTCATTCATTCGCGATCGACGCGCGCGCGGCAGCCGCTCGTGAAGATCGGTTGCGCGACGTTACCGGCCGATTTGCTCGAGGCCGAGCTGTTCGGTTACGAGCGCGGCGCATTTACGGGAGCGACAGAGGCCAAGCCCGGTCGCTTGGAAGCCGCTCATCGCGGCACGCTGGTGCTCGATGAGATCGCCCATCTTTCGTTGGACGCGCAGGCAAAGCTGCTGCGAGTGATCGAGCATCGCGAATTTGAACGGCTGGGCGGACGGAAAACGATCGAAGTTGATGCGCGGCTGATCGCTCTGACGAACGCCGATCTGAAGAATGCGGTCGAGCGCCGCGCGTTTCGCGACGATCTGTTCTACCGGCTTAACGTGGTGCAAATCACGGTGCCGCCGCTCCGCGCACGGCGCCAGGATTTTCCGTCGCTGACTCGCGCGTTTGTTCTGATGTATGCCCAAAAGCACGGGCGGCAGACGCGGAAATTGTCGCGTGAAGCGCACGATCTTTTGCTGGCTTACGAATTTCCCGGCAACGTTCGCGAGCTCGCGAACATCATTGAGCGCGCGGTAATTGTTTGCGAAGGCGCGGAAGTCGAGGCGTCACATTTGCCGGACAGCGTGCGAGTCGCGGCCGCGCAACGAGCGCGTAAGAATCGCCCCCCAACCCTGGCCGAGGTTGAGGCCGATTACATACGCGAAACTCTGGCCGCGACGAAAGGAAACAAGAGCGAGGCGGCGAAGATTCTTGGTATCAGTCGCAAGTCTTTGTACCAGCGGCTGGCGCGGGAAGGTGAAGGGGTCAGAGATCAGAAATCAGAGGTCAGAGAAAAGAGAGAAAGGACCTCCGAAATTGAATCACATAGCGATCACGACAAGCCTGACCACTGACCTCCGATCTCTGACTCTGCTTTATGCGCATCCGCTTCATCTGGCCCGGCAAGACAAAAGATGAGCACTTGCGCGCGCTCGTGAACGAATATTTGAAACGACTACGGCGATTTGTTCGTTGGGAGTTGATCGAAACGCGCGCAGTCCGGGGCTCGGATCACTCGAGTATGGAAAAAGAGTCGCGTCGCCTTCTGGAAGCGATTCCGGCGAGCAGCGTCGCGATATTGTTGGATGTCAAAGGGCGCGAATGGAGCTCTCAGGAACTGGCGGCCGAAGTGGGGCGTTGGGAAAGTGACTCGATTAGGGAGATCACGATCGTGATTGGCGGCCCGGACGGAGTTAGCTCTGAGGTCGCAGCTCGCGCGCAGAAGTGCTGGCGCTTATCGCGGCTGACCCTGACGCATGAAATGGCGCGCGTCATCGCCGTCGAGCAGCTTTATCGGGCGTACACGATCAATCGCGGATTACCGTATCAGAAATAAGGGAAGATGTGTGGAGGGAACAGTTGATAACAATGGATAAGAGAAAAGCAAAAACGTATCGAGACAAATTACTTGAGCGGCGTGAGGGCCTGGTGGGCCAGGTCCAGGCGGCTGAAGCTTACAGCCGCGAGCGCGACGCCGAAGCCACGCAGGATCCGGCCGACATGGCGGCCAACGCGTACACCAAGGAATTATTGATGTCGATGTCAACGAACGATCGCCAGCTCCTCGAGTCGATCGACGCGGCGCTTTATCGAATAGAGGAAGGCGATTACGGCAAGTGCGATCATTGCGGCGATCCCATTCAGGAAAAAAGGCTGGAAGCGGTGCCCTGGGCCAGACACTGTCTGCGTTGCCAGGATCTTAACGAGCGTGGCTTGCTGGTTCCGGAAGAGGAATGATTTTTAGAATGCATTGAATCTGGAATCTGCAATCTGAAATTTGCGACCTGTAATTCAGTTTGTGACATAATCCGCAGCTTCCTGAGCAATCAGGAGGCTGCTTTACTTTTGATTACGGAGCGCGGCATCCCTGCCCGCTTTTGAGCGCGCAGCGCTGACTTTCGTGATGATGATTTCGTGGTCTCTGGTTTTGTATCTGACAGACCAGGAAATAACACGAAAATAAGGAGCAGAAGACCGAGGCGTCAAAGCCTCGCACTAAATCTGATTTCGCACATGAACCTCGTCTTGTCCATTGCCAGCCATGCTTTCGACGCCGCCCTGGCATTGGTCTATCCGCAGCCGTGCGCGATTTGCGGCGGGAGCGTCGAGTCGCGCCACGACGGCGTCGCCTGTGCCAGATGCTGGAACGAGGCGCCTTTGTTTCGCGGCGATGAGACGCTGTGCTGGAAATGCGGAGCGCTAAGCCTGGCGAATGTTAGTGACGACAAACGCAAGACCATCCGCTGCAGTCGATGTGATGACGATGCCTTTACTGCCGCACGAGCATGTGGTCTCTACGAAGGCGCGTTACGCGCGTCGATCCTTGAATTGAAACGCCAACCGCATGTCGCTCGCCGCGTCGCACAATTGATGTTCGACGTGCAACAGCGCGAGCCGTTGAATCGAGCCGACGTGATCATTTCGGTTCCACTGCACCACGATCGCGAGCGTGAGCGCGGATTCAATCAAGCTTCGGTTTTGGCGCGAGAGCTCGCTCGCCTTGTTGGATTGCCGTTTGACGAACACTCAGTCGTCCGCCGCGTTCATACTGAGCGTCATCGCGCGGGCATGGACGCGAAGGCCCGCCGCCAGAGCGTCGCGAACGCATTCACGGTTCGTCATCCGAAATCGATCGCCGGTAAGCGCGTATTGCTGATTGATGATGTGTTCACGACCGGCGCGACTGTGTCGGCGTGTGCGACGACTATGAAGGATGCGGGAGTAACAGAGGTATTTGTTCTTACGGTGGCGAGGGCTTAGCAGCAACTTGCTAAATTAGCCCAGCGAGCATCACCGCCGCGGCCTTCATTCGCGAGGAGCTTGCAGTTTCGATTTCGTCTTCATAATCTTCCAGGTAGTCTCATGCAACAAAAGCTCATTCAGATCGCCGGCATCACCTGGACGTTGATTTACGCCGGCATCATCGTTTGGATTTATGCGACCGAGCCACGATCCTTCAGTGAAGTCACGACGAACACCCGAGTTGCCGCCGGAATCTATGAAGTTAATCAGGAAAAATTTGACAACGGGCTCGAATTCTTCCGTCGCGACCAGTTTCGCGCGGCGCGTGACGTTTGGGCGAGCGCCGATCCGGCCCAGCAGGATCCGCGCACGCAGTTTTATGTCGCCTACGCCTTCTACCGCGAAGGCTGGGGCCGCGTATATTACGACGACGCGCTCTTCAAGCAGGGGCTCGAGGCGGTGAATCGGGCCATCAGCCTGACGCCCAACGGCATCTTGACGGTCGACGATCCGAGCTTGCAAATGCACTCTGCCGCCGAATTGAAGACAGAGTTGGAACAAGGCATTGAGCGAAGTTGGAAAGATCTCAATCCATTGAAGCTTTTTCGCGAGCGAAAATGAACGCCTACGCGGATAGAAATCGAGCGCTGCTGAACTTCGTCGTCTTGCCGACTTTGCTGCTGAGTGTCGGTTTGCTCGGCGGCTTGCGGATTGACGGTCAAACCCGTCAGTTTGTATTCATTGCGCCGCCGCTGGTCACTCTGGTGCTGGCGATTCTTCTGATGTCGCTCTTCTTGCGCGTCGGGGCTATCGACCTGCGTCATTGGTTAACCATCGAACAGCCGATGCTTACGAACGTCTCGCATCTGCTGACGCTAATCGCTCTTTTCTTCGCTTCAGCCCAGGCATTTAATTCAGTGCTGCCTGAGAACGGTCTACTGCATTGGATGTTCTCTTTCTTTTTTCTTTGGACGCTCTGGACCAATCAGTTTTCGATCTTCGACCCGCGCAGGTTGCTGAGGAGTCTCATAGTCCTCTTTGCCACCGCCTTCGTTCTTAAGCACCTGGTCATAGCAGGTCTGTATGCGCCCGAAGGTGGTTGGCTGAGAAAACTCGCCTCGGCTGTCCTGCAGGGCATCGCCATCGACGTCCCAGCTTTTGCGCCC
>QHXH01000636.1 GCA_003222855.1 Acidobacteriota bacterium | reverse complement strand
ATTTCTGGCTAAACTTTTTGTAGACTTTCTTATGCACAATCAAACGCGATGAGGCGGTACAGCGTTGGCCCGAGGTGCCAAACGCGCCCCAGACCGCGCCTTCGACCGCGTTATCAACGTCAGCATCATCCATCACGATGATGGCGTTCTTGCCACCCATCTCGAGCGAGCAGATCGCGTTTCGTTCGGCGCACGCATACGCAACGGTGCGACCTGTTTCGGTTGAGCCAGTAAACGAAATCAAGCGCAGCGATGGATGTGAAGTAATGCGCGCTCCCACAGTCTCGCCGTAACCGGTGACGAGATTGACGACACCCGGTGGCAGCCCAGCCTCTTCGCAAGCTTTGATCAAATTGTAGGTTGAGAGCGGCGTGTCTTC
Source organism: Acidobacteriota bacterium (assembly GCA_003222855.1). Taxonomy (GTDB): domain Bacteria; phylum Acidobacteriota; class Blastocatellia; order Pyrinomonadales; family Pyrinomonadaceae; genus UBA11740. The sequence goes on along the minus strand of QHXH01000636.1, from coordinate 3,025 downwards.
GGCGGGTTTGATGACGATGGTGTTGCCGCAGACCAACGCGGGGATCAACTTCCATGATGGAATCGCCATGGGAAAATTCCATGGCGTGATCAGTCCGCACAAGCCGACCGGCTGGCGCACACACATGGCGAACTTGTTCGGCATTTCGGCCGGAGTCGTGAAGCCGTGCAAGCGCCGGCCTTCGCCCGCCGCGTAGTAGGTGCAATCAATCGCTTCCTGGACGTCGCCGCCGGCTTCCTTTAAGACCTTGCCCATTTCGCGCGTCATGTCGCGCGTGTATTTTTCCTTATCGCGGATCAGAATTTCGCCAACGCGGAAGAGAATTTCGGCGCGACGAGGCGCGGGTGTCTGACGCCAAGTGTCGAAGGCCTGGGCAGCTGCGGCAACTGCGTCATCGACATCCTTTTCCGTGGACTGGGGAAAGCGGCCGATGACGTCGCGAGTATCCGCGGGATTTCGATTCTCGATCCATTCGCTGCTGGCGCTGGGCACCCAGCGCCCGCCGATATAGTTCGTGTAGGTTTGAGATTGCTTCTTAGCGGCAGTCGAACGCGATTTTTTTGCGAGTGCTTTTCTTGCTTGCGCCATGACGGTGAGGGTGTAGGTTGTTGGGTGAAGGGTATTGATTCATTAACTCATTGATTCATTGGCTCAATGAGTCAATGGTTCAATCTAATTACGCCCAACACCCTAAACCGGAATCCCCGTTCTCCTATTGATAAGTAAACTGAACGATGCGCGACGTAATCCGATTCTGAGGGCGAAAATAAGTGGACAGATTCAGCACGATCGCATCGCCCGGTTTCAGGGATTCAATCACCTGCTGAAAGTCTGCGAGCGAGGTCACAGGAACGCGGTTGATGCGCGTGATGACTTCGCCGGCCTGCACCTCATTCGGTCGCACATCTGCGGCCAAACCGTTGGGATCGACATCCTTGATGTACAAACCCTTTATGCCGTTCAAGTGCTTGTCCTCGATTATTTGCGGCGTGAGCTCGGATAGGGTTAGCCCGAGTCGCGCGCTGTTGCTCTTGTCTTTATCGGATTTCTCGCGCGGCGTGATGTCATTATCGCGCGAAATTGATTCCGCTCGATCGGCGAGCATCGCAACTGCGGTGCGACGGTCGAGCTTGCCATCGACATCGCGCAGGAATGTCAGCATGACGGTCTGGCCAACATTAGTGGCTGCGACTTTCGCGATTAAATCGTTCGAGTCCTGCACCGGCTGGCCATTAAATTCGACAATCACATCGTTAACCTGGATTCCGGCTTTGGCAGCGGGAGTAACCTGGCCACCGCGGTCGGGCGGCATGTCGACAACCACGGCCCCCTTCGCATCCGGCAGGCGATACACCCGGGCAAACTCGGCGCGCACCGACTCCAGCGTCACACCGAGAAATCCGCGCCGCACTTTGCCTTGCGAAAGGATCTGTTCGGTGACGAACTTTGCTTCGTTGGAAGGCAAAGCAAAACCGATCCCATTGTAATCGCCGGTCAAGGTCGCGATTTGCGAGTTGACGCCGATCGCTTCACCGTGCATGTTCACCAACGGTCCGCCGCTGTTGCCGCGATTGATCGCCGCATCAGTTTGCAGAAAGCGTTGAAAACTGGATGTGGTCGTGTCGCGATCTTTTTTGGAAATGATTCCCGCGGTCACGGTTTGGTCCAAGCCAAAAGGCGAACCAATGGCTAGCACCCAATCACCGACCTGGGCGGCGTTCGAATCGCCAAACTTCATGACCGGCAGCTCATGATCCGAATCGATCTTGAGCACGGCCAGATCAGTTTCTTTGTCGACCCCGATCGCTCGCGCGCGAAAGCGTTCGCCGTTGAGCAACCCAATGGTGATCCGCGAGGCGCCGTCGATGACGTGATAGTTCGTCAGGATATAGCCCTTCGGATCGATGATGAATCCGCTGCCCACGCCGTGCGTTGGCCGGGGAGGCTGGCGCCGCAGCATGTCATAGAGCGGGTTCTGCGTGCGATCGGTTTTGTCGTCGTTGTCACTTTCGGTGTCGGCGGCTTGCGTGGTGTCAATGTTGACGACGGCGGGCTCAACGCGTTGCGCGATTTCCACAAACGACGCTGAGAGAGCCTCCGGCGCGCGACTCGCCGACTGCAGCCCGTCCTGGGCCACGGCAGTTCGTCCGGCCAGAACTGCACCGATGCCGATGCCCGCTAAAATGCAGACAGCAGCCAACGACGCAATCCACACACGCAGTTTGCGCAACAGAACTTTTTCCGCGTCAGTCGTTTGATTTAAAGAGTCGAACATCATCCACCACCTTCGAAATGTTACCTGAACGGATCGAGCGAAACACCCACAGTTGATTGGCGCCTGGGGAACAGGGTTCAGTGAGTATAAACGAATTTGGGTGCTTACAAGAAGTCATGGCCGGAGCAGGACTTTCATCACACCCGATTCCGCGGCGCGGGCCATCGCCGAGACGCCATCGGTTAAAGGGAATTCTTCGCTGATTAGATTTTGCACGTCAATCTTATTGCTCTTTAGCAACTCCAGCGCGGGCGCGAACCGCCCACAGCGCGAGCCGACAACGCTGATTTCGTCGACCACGATCCGCGCCGTATCCATCCTTGTCGCCCCGCGAAAAGTTGACTTCAAAACCAGGACTCCGCGCGGACGCAGCTTGTCGAGCGCGAGATTGAATCCGGCGGGCGAGCCGGATGCCTCGACAACCACATCGAATTCATGCGCGCGTTTGTTCGCTTCATCAACGACGGCGATTTCAATGCCAAGCTGCTCCGCGATGTGAAGTTTGCTTTGGTGTTTTCCAATTAGTGTCACTGTCGCGCCGGTCGTGGCTACGACCTGCGCGCACAACAGTCCCAACTTGCCATCGCCAATCACTGCAACTTTGGTGTCGCTGGTGATCGACGTGCGTTCAAGGATTCCGCAGGCGGCGGCGAGCGGCTCGGCGAACACGGCGTGCTCGTCGGGAACCTCTTTAGGCACCGGAAGCAAATTCGCGACTGGTAATGTCAGAAACTCAGCGTGGGCGCCATC
>QHXH01000633.1:3535-3741 GCA_003222855.1 Acidobacteriota bacterium | reverse complement strand
ACAAGCGAATCACGGTTACGGGCGGCGCAGGATTTCTCGGACGTTTTGTAGTAGAGAAACTTAAAGCGCACGCGGAGGCGGAAGTCTTTGTGCCGCGAAGTTCCGAATACAACCTGGTAGAAAAGGCTGACATTCTGCGGCTGCTTGACGACTCGCGACCTGATTTGGTGATTCATCTCGCCGGCGTGGTCGGTGGCATCGGTTAC
>QHXH01000633.1:2516-3481 GCA_003222855.1 Acidobacteriota bacterium | reverse complement strand
GCAATCACGTTTGGGTGGCGTCAAAAAATTCGTGGCAATCGGAACTGTGTGCGCGTATCCGAAATTAACTCCGGTGCCATTCATGGAAGGCGATCTTTGGGATGGCTATCCGGAAGAAACAAATGCTCCGTATGGACTTGCCAAGAAAATGATGCTAGTCCAATCGCAAGCGTATCGTCAGCAATATGGCTTTAACTCTATTTTTCTATTGCCCGCGAATCTTTATGGACCCGGCGATCATTTTGATCTCGAAAGTTCGCACGTGATTCCTGCACTCATCCGTAAGTGTGTAGAGGCGCACCGCAGTCATGCTGGTTTTATCGAGGTGTGGGGATCGGGAAAGGCGTCACGTGAATTTCTGTATGTCGAAGACTGCGCTGAGGGGATAGTTCGGAGCGCGCAATATTATGATAGAAGTGATCCGGTTAACCTTGGTAACGGCCGGGAAGTAACTATCAAGGATCTAGTTGAGCTGATAGCAAAACTGACCGGTTTCGAAGGCGATATCAGATGGCAAACTGAACGGCCGGATGGGCAACCGCGACGTCGACTTGAGACTTCACGGGCGTCTGAATTGTTTGGTTTCAGGGCGCGTACGTCTTTGGAACAAGGATTGGCAAAAACGATCGAGTGGTACGAAAGTCTCCCGGCGAGCGCAGGGGCGATCTAGATTTGCGCGAACCGTCGCGGTTTTCAAATACTACAGAAATGATTCGGAGTTGATTATTGTATGCCGCCGAAGATCACTATCGTCACGCCTTCTTTCAACCAAGGGCAATTCATCGAAGAAACAATTCGTTCGGTGCTGGATCAAAACTATCCGAATCTCGAGTATCTGATCATCGACGGGGGCAGCACGGATCAAACAATCGAGGTTATTCGCAAATACGAGCGGCAGCTTTCGTATTGGGTGAGTGAAAAAGATCGCGGCCAGGTGCATGCAATCAACAAAGGGCTTGCGCGAG
>QHXH01000633.1:0-2499 GCA_003222855.1 Acidobacteriota bacterium | reverse complement strand
ACGTTCGAGGTTGTGGGGGAGTATTTCGAGAAGCGTCCGGAAACCGAGTGGGTTTGTGGGGACACAACTATGTTTGGAGAGGGGCGGCCGGATGAATTGATCAAAACGGTCGTCCCCAAATCCGCTGCGCACTGTTTGTCGTGGGCTTATAAAGCGGCACAACCGGGCCACTTCTGGCGGCGGGAACTACTCGCGGGCGGATTTGACGAGGCATGGCCTTACGATTTTGATCACGACCTGTACGTGCGCCTACTCCTCGCGGGTCACAAATGTGAATATCTTCCGCGACCCTTCGCTCGTTACCGGTTACACGAAGCAAGCAAAACCATAGCCGAGAATCATAGACAAATCGCGGAGTTCGACCGCAGCGCAGAAATGTATGAGAACCGGTTGGAAGGAAGCGATCGTCGCTGGTGTCGCTCTATTCGGTTCTTGCGAAAATCGTATGCAGCGAGTGAATCCGGCGACAAATCGGAAGGCGTACGCTGGTTGATGCGAGCGCTCGCTACTTACCCGGAAGGTTTGGCGCAGCGCCCTTTTTGGGGCTGCTTCCGAAAATTGGCAGGCAACTAACACAGACCACTCTTCAGTTGTCGTTTGAATCTGCGGTAAGGCGCAGCTGGTAACAATCGAATGTCGCAATCGACGGTTCAAGAAAAATCATGGCGCGCCGAACGTGAGTTCGGTTTGATCGTTGGCGGAATGTTGCTGCTACTCGCTTCGTGGTGGATCTACCGCGGCAAGTTTCACAGCGTCACACAGATTACGCTACCTATAGCGGCGCTGCTTCTATTGCTCGGCATCCTTTTGCCGCGCGCGCTGATGTATCCGAACCGCGCATGGGCGGCCCTGGCGGAAGTTTTGTCTTTCATCTCGACGCGAATAATTTTGGCGTTTGTATACTTTGTCGTAATTACTCCAATCGGCGTGGTCAAACGATTGTTCGGATGGGATCCCTTGAACCGCCGCGCCGCCGCGAGCGAAAGTTACTGGCGGCCATATTCCGAACGACAGCGCAATCCGCGCCATTATGAAAAAATGTTTTGAAGAGTCATTTCTTAATCGCGGCGCGTTCTTCAAGAGAAGGGTTACGCGCTCCTGAAAGGTCGCGTCGTGCGTTGCGATTGCACCGTGGCTTCGATTATCGTGACAGACAACTAATTTTTAAGCGCACAGGAGATATATGTCGAGACAAATAAAAGTTACGGTCACCGGCGCCGGAGGCTTCATCGGCCATCATTTATGTAAGTACTTAGTTGAGCACGGCTATTGGGTGCGCGGCGTGGACATCAAAGAGCCTGAATACGAACGAACTGCCGCAGACGAGTTCGAATTACTCGATTTGACGAAACGGGAAAACTGTCTGAAGGCGACGCGCGGCGTGCAGCAAGTCTATGGCCTAGCCGCGAACATGGGAGGCATCGGGTTTATAGAAACGCACAAAGCGGAAATTGTGCGTGATAACACGTTGATAAACCTGCAGTCGATCGAAGCTGCACGGATTAATGGCGTACAGCGTTATTTGTACACGTCAAGCGCGTGTATTTACCCCGGTTTCAAACAGAAAGATGCCGATGTCACTCCTCTCAAAGAGGAAGATGCTTACCCTGCCGACGCCGAAGACGGATACGGCTGGGAGAAACTCTATATGGAACGCGTGTGCCGTCACTACCGCGAAGATTTTGGATTGGACACGCGTGTCGTGCGCTTCCATAACATCTTTGGGCCGCTCGGCACTTATGATGGTGGTCGAGAGAAATCTCCGGCGGCCATCTGCCGCAAGATCGCTTTGGCTAACGATGGCGACGATGTCGAAGTATGGGGAGACGGCAAGCAGACGCGTTCGTACTGTTATGTCGATGATTGCGTCGAGGGTATTTATCGCCTCATGCAAAGCGAATACAGCGAGCCGTTGAATCTGGGGCAGGATCGAATGATCTCAATCGATGAGTTGGTCGATATTGTTTCGCAAATCGCACGCAAGCGTATCGGCAAACGCTATGACACGACCAAACCTCAGGGTGTGCGCGGTCGCAACAGCGACAACACACGCTTGCGTCAGGTACTAGACTGGGAACCCGAGGTGTCTCTCGAAGAAGGACTGGCGCATACTTATTCCTGGATCAAGTTGCAAGTAACGGATCGCGGTGCGAAGGCGGGCGTGATGGCGTGAATTGCGATTGCTAAGTGGACGGACCGGGTGTCAACGCAGGGCGCAATCTGTCTATCTGCCTTTTGTTTTTGATTGCAGTACTCCTACCTGCGTGAAGGTGAACGAGAAGAATTACGCGCCATCATCCAAAGATGTTTTAAGAGGTCTGGATGTCGAAAGCACAGGTAGTCAGCGAACTCTGGCAGTTCATGAAAGAAAATAAGAAGTATTGGCTGGCGCCAATAGTCATTACGCTCATTCTGTTCGGGGTGCTGCTGGTGCTGGCAAAGAGTTCGGCAATCGCGCCATTCATTTACACACTCTTCTAAATCGCCCTCGTTCAATTC
>QHXH01000632.1 GCA_003222855.1 Acidobacteriota bacterium | reverse complement strand
CTTTTTGCCTTCAATTAGCCGTCCACTGACTAAAGCGACGACCGCCAAACTTTTTCCGTCCGACAAACTTCAGTTTGTCGATTCGCTATTTAGAACCAACGAACAAGCTGAAGCTTGTTGAACACCTATGTGCCTTGCGCTTCTTTCTGCGCGCGCACCTGATCCATAACGACCGCCAGATTGCGCGGAACCGCTTGAATCACAGTCACCAACCGTTGCGCCTGAACATTAATCAGGAAGAGCACTTTTGAAATAAGCTCTTCGCGCGAAGGCAGATTGGCGATCGATTCGACTTCTTTGAGCTCGACAACCTTGCCTTCGACCAGTCCAACCTTGAAGCTGAAAATGTCCGGGTTCGCTTTCGAAAATTTTGCAATGGCTTTCGAAAGCCCTACCGGATCGCTGGTGCTCAACGCCACTGCCGTTACGCCTTTGAACTGATCTGCCATCGGTTCGAGCGCAGTACCGGCGGCCGCCTTGCGCGCCAAAGTATTCTTCACAACTGAGTAGGTCACCCCTGCTTCGCGAAGCTGGCGTCGCAGCTCCTGGTCCTTCGCGACCGTCATATTCTTAAAGCTTACCAGCATCGCCGCGTTCGCCTGCTTGAATTGTTCAGCGAGGGCGTCCAGATCTTTTTGCTTTTGCTGTTTCGTCTTCATCGTGTCCTCACTTCTATTTAGCAAACGCGGTTTCATCGAGCAGTACACCCGGGCTCATCGTCGACGCGAGATTGACCTTCTTCATGTACTTGCCTTTTGCGGTCGATGGTTTAGCCTTGACCACCGCTTCAATTAATGCGCGCGCATTCTCGGCGATTTTGTTTTCCTCGAACGAGACCTTGCCGACTGCGGTGTGAATGACCCCCGTCTTGTCGACGCGATATTCAACCTTGCCGGCTTTGGTTTCTTTGACGGCGGTCTTCACGTCGAATGTAACCGTGCCGGTTTTCGGGTTCGGCATCAGGCCCCGCGGGCCGAGTACCTTACCCAAACCGCCCACCAGACGCATCATGTCCGGCGTGGCGATCACGGCGTCGAATTCCAGCCAGCCGCCCTTAATCTTGTCAACCATGTCCTGACCGCCGACAAGATCAGCTCCAGCCTCTTCGGCTTCTTTGAGCTTATCTCCCTGAGCGATGACCAGGACCGTTTTCGATCTTCCCAATCCGTGCGGCAGAACGATTGTGCCGCGCACGAGCTGATCAGCTTTGCGCGGATCGACGCCCAGCCAGATCGTCAGCTCAACTGTTTCATCAAACTTTGCGAACGCGATTTCTTTGAGAGTCTTGACCGCGTCGTCCAGGTTGTATTTGCGCGCGGCGTCGATCTTCTCTGCCGCGGCGCGATATTTCTTTCCGTGCTTTTTCATGCGCTAACTCCGAGGTGCGTCTGGGATTTTTGACTTGCGATTTTTGATTTGTAATTCAAAAGCCGCGATCCCTCCCTCAAAAACTTTGACAATCGATCTGGATTCAATCAAAAATCGCAAATCAAAAATCAAAAATTATTCCACCGTCAATCCCATCTGCCGCGCGGTTCCTTCGATCGTGCGCATCGCGCTCTCCAGACTCGTAGTGTTTAGGTCCGGCATCTTCGTCCTGGCAATCTCTTCGACCTTGGCCCGCGAGATCTTACCCACCTTTTCCTTCTTGGGATTGCCCGCGCCCTTTGTTATTCCGGCTGCTTTCTTCAACAAGTCGGCTGCCGGCGGCGTCTTGGTTTCGAAAGTGAACGAACGATCCGCATAGACCGTGATTACGACCGGAATCTTCATGTCGGGATCCATCTGCGCCGTCTTTGCATTAAAGGCTTTGCAGAATTCCATGATGTTGACGCCGTGCTGGCCCAGGGCCGGACCGATCGGCGGCGCGGGATTCGCCTTCCCCGCCGGAACTTGCAACTTGATATAACCTGAAATCTTCTTTGCCATTTATTCTTCTTCCGTAAACGTTATCTTCTCAACATCGCGAAATCTCAATTCAATCGGCTCAGTCCGGCCGAATATCTTAACCATAACTTTCAGCGTCGCCCTGGCTTGATCGACTGCTTCAATGCGCCCGGTGAAACACTGAAACGCGCCTGACTTAATGCGCACCATCTCACCAACCGAATAATCAAACCTGGGTCTCATTCCTCCTCAGTGAACGTAACCTTCTCGACGTCGAGAAAATTCAACTCAACCGGGGTCGAACGCCCAAAGATCGTTACTGTGACCTTCAGGGTGGATTCCGGCCGCATAAGAAAACTTCGGCTTCGGTTTCTCTTCCGCCGCGGCCTGCTGATTCAGGATTTGCTCGACTTCGTCCTGAGTCAGCGGCGTCGGCGTTTGGCCTCCAACAAAGCCCGTAACTTTAGGGGTGGAACGAATTGCGTGGAACACATCGTCCGGAATATGTCCGCGCTCATCACAATCGATTTGGATCAGAACGTAGCCCGGATAAAACATCCGCGAAGACTCAACTCGCTTGTTACCACGCATCTCGACCACGGTTTCCGTCGGCACCAGCACTTCGGTAATCGCGCTTTCCAGATCGGTGCCCGCGACGCGAGCCTTAAGGCTTTCGCAAACCTTCTTCTCGTGTCCGGAATAAGTATGAAGTATGAACCACTGATTCATTGAAATTATTATGAGCCTCCGAGCCACACGCGCAGATGTTCAATCAGAAAAGCCCAGACCCGATCGACTCCAAATAAATACAGCGCGAAAAAAATAACCGCGATCAAAGTAATAATAGTCGTGTTCTTTACTTCGTTTGCTGTCGGCCACGAAACGCGACGCATTTCCGCGCGCGTGTCGCGAAAGAATTGCGCGGTTCGTCCAAAGAAGCTCGTAGTTGCAATTGAGCTTCGCCCATGGCGGCCACCGAGATCTCCGCCGCCCGGGGGCAGTGTGCCGCGTTTAATCTTCCTGGGTGGCTCGCCGCCGGGCGCTTCCGGCGCCTGGGCACTCGCTTCCTCAGTCTCGAGTTCGAGTTCGTCTTCGCTCACGCTGACTTCGCCTAACTTCTCTGACACTGATGTTTCCCAATCCAGCTGGCAGGGGTACCAGGATTCGAACCCGGACTTTCGGTTTTGGAGACCGACGTGCTAGCCGTTGACACTATACCCCTGTGGACATTTCCGATTGCTGATTTTCGATTGCCGATTTACGCAGACCTCACGAACAAATTGGAAATCGGCAATTGGCAATCGGAAATGTCACTTCGTTTCCTTATGATCCGTGTGCTTACGGCAGCGCCGGCAGAACTTCTTGAACTCCAGACGATCTGGAGTGGTTTTCTTGTTCTTCGTCGTTACGTAATTGCGGCTCTTGCAATCGCCGCACTGCAATACAATGTTATCGCGTGGCATATCTCATTTCCGATTTCCGTTTGCCAATTCTTGATTTATTCGCGGCTTCACAAAATTTTCCAATCGGCAATCAATTTATTCGACTACATCAGACACGGTACCGGCGCCGACCGTGCGGCCGCCTTCACGTATCGCGAAGCGCAACCCCTTCTCCATCGCAATCGGCGCGATCAATTCAATCTCCATCTGCACGTTGTCTCCAGGCATCACCATCTCGACTCCCTGCGGCAGATGCGCGACCCCAGTCACGTCAGTTGTTCTAAAGTAGAACTGCGGCCGGTAGCCCGTGAAGAATGGCGTGTGCCGGCCACCTTCTTCCTTGGTCAACACGTATGCTTCAGCCTTGAACTTCGTGTGCGGCGTGATCGAGCCGGGCTTCGAGATGACCTGCCCCCGCTCGATGTCCTTGCGCTCCACTCCTCTCAACAACAGCCCCACGTTATCTCCCGCCACACCTTCATC
>QHXH01000631.1 GCA_003222855.1 Acidobacteriota bacterium | reverse complement strand
TTGATCATTTATTCTTCCCTGTGTCCTCTATGGTTATGACTCGTGTTTTTACCACAGACGACACCGCATGTCAGAACCGCGAGCGGTAGCGACCGGATCATGGGGTATTTTTTGAATAGAAACGAACCGGCGTCCGCGGTATCCAAAGTGACATTATGATCCGGTCGCTACCGCTCCCGGTTCTGACACTAAACCCCGTGCACGCGCATGCGAAACTCATCATTGAAAGAAACGATCTCAGGCAGCCGATTTGAGAAAGCGCGCGCTTGGCGCAGCAACATCGGCAAGCCGCCGCTAACGAGTCGTAAGCCGTAAGCGGGACTGGAAAAGATTGCAACCGTTCGAGGATTTAAACGCTGCTGCACACCAAAGCGAATACTCCTTAACGCTTGCGGCGCAAAGCCGGCGCTGCGCCTGGGATTCACTACTTCAATAGCGCGATCAAAAATGTGCAGGCGCGTGGTCACGTCACGCACCACCAGATCGCGATGAATGAGCGCGTTTGCAACTGCTTCGCAGATAACGGCACGATGATAATTGGCGCGCGCGACGATTGGAGAATTGTCTGCCTCGCTTGCAGACCAATGCTGCTTCATAGAGGGTGGCGAGATTACCCTGCAACTCTATGCGCTCAATAATCGGAGCTTTCACGTTATCTCCGCCAAACCGGGTCGCAATGATCGACGTGCGTGGCAGCAGTTTCGTGACCGACTCGTCCGCGCCAAAAAGAAGCATCCCGGCGACTGTCGGCGCAATGTCGTCCTGACTCTTGACACCTAACATCAAATAGCGTTCGAGGATCTCGGACGTTGGATAATCCTTCACCGTTGATTCGTCGAACGCAGCGCCTTCGAAGGCGCGCATGAACGTCCACAGGTGAGCTTCATCAATATCGCGAATCGTCGCCTGCGTAACGGGGATGTCTTCGTAAAGCAGAGGCCGCGCATCATCCAGCAAAGTTGAGAGCTCTTCCGGCGAAGTTTCTCGTTTGTTCTCGCCGACGCGTATGAAAAAGCGGCCATCCTGCGTGCGATAAGGCCGGCGCTTACCTTGCACGTCGAGCGCTACGATCCTCCGGCCGTTGTCGAAAGCGATGCGATCGATAAAGGGAATTAGCGGCGGAATAATATCTTCGCGGCAGATGCGGACGAGTTCGTCCTGGACTTCCTCGGGATGATCGATGCCTTCGACGCGCATTTGATCATTGACGCCGAACACCATAGTCCCGCCGCCGGTGTTGGCCAGCGCGACGATGCCCTGAGCGATGCGCTCAGGATTCGAAAGCTTCACTTTCAGTTCGAGATAGGTGTCTTCGCCGCCGCGCATCAGTCGCATCAACTCAGTGCGAGTCGTCAGTGGGGCTGCCGTCTGATAGAGGTATTCCTGGAAAGAGCGGTCAGTGACCGGTTCGTTGCGTTGCGTACTGCGGAAACGTTTGCGAGCCATTTGTGCCGGCGATTTATGTATAGGCGGGGCCGGCCTACCCGCCCGGGCGCGATCGGAAACCGCGTCGCTGGAATTTCAAGTTAGTACTTCACGGGGATACGATGTCAGTGTAGCATAGCGCGGCTGGGAGCGCCGTGGCACAGACTTCAGTCTGTGTAACGGCACATAAGAATCACAGACTGAAGTCTGTGCCACTGACTCCATGTTCAATCGTAATCATGCCAGCAAAGCGTACGTCGCGTTGGGATCGAATATGGGTGATCGGGCCGGCAACCTCCTGCTGGCTTTACGCGGCATGATGGAGGCCGCGATGTGCGTCTGCCGCGTGTCATCGATTTATGAGACTGAGCCGCTCAGCGAAATTGAACAACCACCGTTTCTTAACATGGTAGCTGAAGTCGGCAACCCCTTACCGGCGCCCGAACAGGTAATGGCACGGCTGCTGCGGATCGAATTTCTGCTTGGCCGCACACGAGACCGAAAGGATGGGCCGCGCACGATCGATCTCGATCTTTTGCTGTATGGTGATCTTGAGCGCGATACAGAGTTTCTGATGTTGCCACACCCGCGTCTGCACCAACGGCGCTTTGTGCTCGAGCCCCTGGTGGAAGTTGCGCCGCATTTGGTCCATCCGACCTTGAATTGCACGGCGGCCGAGCTTTTGGAGAAGGTAGAAGATAAATCGGCGGTGCGGCGTTGGGTGCCGTGATTGGAGCGCACGCATCCCTGCGTGCGGTTCGCGGCCATCCTGGCCGCATTTGTTTCAGAACCGCTCGCGATAGCGACCGGATCATTTCGTCTTCTTTCCGGTGCGGGGACTTGTTCGCTTTCGTTGGAGCGCCATGATCCGGTCGCTACCGCTCGCGGTTCTGACACTACAACTTCGCCGTCGCCAGAAACTGTGGTGCGCGTCGCGCCTTGGTTGCCTGCTCGAACGCGTAAGCGAATTTGATCAGCATAGGTTCGCTCCACGCCCGGCCAAAAAACGAAAGGCCCACCGGCAGTCCGAAAACGTAGCCGGCCGGCACTGTCACGTGCGGATAACCTGCCACCGCTGATGTCGTTGAGTAGCCTCCCGTGAAGTGATCGCCGTTGACCCAGTCCGTCGGCCACGCAGGACCACCCGTAGGTGCGATCAGCGCATCGAGCTTGTTCTTGTCCATCACAAAATCGATGCCTTCCTTGCGCGACAGGCGTTGGTTTTTAGCAAGCGCATCACGATAAGCTTTTTCGGTGAGCGGTCCTTTTGCCTGGGCTTTCGTCATGATGTCCTGTCCGAACCAGGGCATCTCCCGATCGCGATATTGCTCGTTGAAATCGATAATTTCTTTCAACGATTTGATCGGCGCACGGGCCCCGAGCGAAGTAAGA
>QHXH01000630.1 GCA_003222855.1 Acidobacteriota bacterium | reverse complement strand
TAAGGTCGGTAGCGCCAACAGTCAACGCTGCTACAACATCGGCCGGACTGGTTTTGCTAGTTATGACATCGACAGGGATGCCGTCCTGTGTAGTGCCGTTTTCAGTACCGTTACCAGCACAAACTGAATACGACACACCGGCGTTGATGGAGTTTTGAACGGCGGTGTCGAGCATTGTGCCACAAAACAAATCGTGATTTGCGTTAGGGGAGCAATAGGAACTCAGATTCGCGACGGCGGGAGTGGAATGATTCGCTAGATAATCCCGAGTTACCCAATTGACGCCGGCAACAATGGAAGAGATTGCAGTAGTACCTCCATTAGAGACCCTGACTGATCGAATAGTCACACCCTTCGCTACCCCAAATGTCGCGCCCCCAAATGTGCCTGCGACATGTGTACCGTGACCATCAAGGTCGTCGTTGACGATCTGACTTCCAGGTTGGTAATCGCTGCAATCGCTGGCAAGGCCGTTGGTAGAGTTCGAGCAATCGGTAGCCAGGTGGGCACGGTTACCGAAATCTTCGTGAATTGAATTAATCCCGACATCAATCACATACGCGGTTACGCCTGCGCCAGTATTTGTCCAAGTGTACATGGCCCCTTGATAGATGGAGAGCCCCTGAGTTGGACTGTTCGGCGTTTGTCAACGCCTCCACTAGGAAGTTTGATTATTTGATCGATCCTATCCAGTCCCCAAGGCGGAAGAGACTGGGATTGCTGCTGTCCTAACTGAGCTACTCCGTCCTCTTCGATCCATTTTACTTGCGGGTTTTGGCTGAGCGCGATAGCCGAAGCCTCGTTTGGCAGCTCGATCGAAAAGCCTTTAAGCGCAGTCTCGTAAACGAAGCCACGCTGCCCACCCTGAGCTTGCGCGAGACCGTTCGCGATTGCGCTTACCTGCGCTCGACGCACATCAACTGGCGCACTACTTGAGACCACATCGTCATTGAGAACGACGATGTATTTATTCAGGATCGCGTTCGCAACTTTCACAAACTTGGTTGATGGCACAAGCGGTCGCTGTGCCGGGGGAGTGCGGAAAGTCCGCAGCGGCGAGAACTCAGGCGGATATGGAGATCCTTGATTTTGCGCCCTCATCGGCATAGAGATAAACGCGAGGGCAAGAATGCCCAAAACTATCAGACCTATCGTAACTTTTCTCATCGCAGTAGCTCCTCTCTTTGATTTGAGCTACTGCCGCGTTTGCGCTAAGATGCGAATTGCTAAGAGACGCTCTGTTGCGCAAGACGCGGCAGAAGCCGTTTCGTAACGGGAGGCCCGGTTATCACATAGTCGGGCCTCTTTCTCTAATACGGCCAAACCTTCGAGCACGCTTCGCTCGAGCGCTCGCGACAACTCTTTCAGACGCAGATCTATTCTGTTTGATGAAGGAGATTGATGTCGGGAGACGAGGGAACATAAATACTTCTCGACTTCCGTTTGAGAAAACGTCGGCATAGACTGGCGGGGAAACTTGACCGACGGTAATTCCAAAAGGCGGGACCGAGGCTAGCAAGGAAAGCAGTGCCTGTCAACTATTATTCCAAATCCGCTATCGTCTTTTCTTTTTTAGAGTTAGCGGCCTAACAGGTTTGCAGTGCAGTTTATTGCAGAGGCATCGGGTAAGGTCAACGGGTCTAAACCGCGCCTTGCAATCGCTCGACATCCAGTACGCCGGGAACATTTTTGATTGAGCTGATGACTCTATCGAGGTGCTTCACGTCAAACACCTCCACAGTGACTTCGATGCGGCCCTTGTCGTCGGGCGCAACTGAGGCGCGGGCGTCGCGAATGCCGGTCTTCATGTCAGAAATTGCTCCCGTAATGCCTGCGATCATGCCAGTGCGATTTTCAGTGACGGCGAGGAGCTTTACCGCGTAAGCAGTCTTCTCGGGTCGCGCGGCCCATTCCACGGTCACAATACGCTCCGGATTAATCATCAACTGCTTTACGTTCTTGCAGCGCGTAGTATGCACCGCGACACCTTTGCCACGGGTGACATAACCGACGATCTCTTCGCCATGCAGAGGATTGCAGCAACGCGCGCGATTGACCATCAGATCCTCGACGCCATGAACCACAATCGCGTCGTCGCCGGTGATTAAGCGCTTCACCGCGCGCACACCCGTGCGCAAGCGAGAAACTTTCTGCTTATCAAGCGCTTCGAACTTTTCCGGCCCCAGGTATTTCGCAATCACGTTGCGCGGCACGATCTTGCCGTAACCGATTGCGGCCAGCAGGTCATCGGTACGTCCGTAACCATATTCGCCGGCAATCCGCTTCAAATCACCGTTGCTATCGCTCAGCAACTTTTTCATCGAAAGCTGAAAGCGAGCAGCTTCTTTCTCGAAAAGCTTGCGGCCGATTTCCATCGATTCCGCCCGCTGCTGATCGGCAACCCAGTGACGCACTCGGTTACG
>QHXH01000629.1 GCA_003222855.1 Acidobacteriota bacterium | reverse complement strand
GGTGCGCGAATACGCGGCGAATTTTTATGGGACGGACTATTCAACAAACCCGGCAGAGCAGGGAAGCGCCAGCGGTATGGACAGCGACCGGCTGTTTGCGAGTTGGGAATTGAACGATCCCCGCGTCGAATCGTTTTCGCAGCGTGAGGACTTTCCGCTTGGCGAACCAGAGCGCGCCATCGAAATTCCCGCTGACTTTTCAGCGCTCTTGAAGAGCAATCCCGAAGCAGCAAAGCGAGAAGTGCTGCGGGTGCGCCAGGAATTTATCCAAGCCCTCAGTGAAAATTTCGTGTGCCGCGCTTTCGATCGCGATTCCAGCCGGCCGCGATACCTTTTTTACCGAGACTAAGACTAGCCACCGAGACACACAGAGACCGGGAACTAAACAAAATCGAAGAATATCTCGTCAGTTTTTCTCAGTGCCTCGGTGTCTCTGTGGCAGAATCGGACTTCAGACTTGCCGAAACAACAATCAACGGAAAAGACAATCGCGAAATTGCGTGACGAGATTCGGCGTCACGACGAGCTCTACTACCTGCAGGAAAATCCGGAAATTTCAGATCGCGAATACGACGCGCTCGTCGAGAAACTGCGCGAGCTGGAAGCGAAGCATCCCGAGCTGGTGACGCCTGACAGTCCGACACAGCGCGTCGCCGGCAGTCCCGCCGAAAGCTTTCCGGAATTCGTGCACCGGGTGCCGATGTTGTCGCTCGACAATAGTTACAGCATCGACGAGCTGCGGGCATTCGACGAACGCTGTCGCAAGCTGGCCGGCGGTAAATCTCCTGAGTACGTGACTGAATTAAAGATCGATGGATTGTCGTTGTCTGTGCATTACGAAAACGGCGTGTTTGTGCGCGGCGTCACGCGCGGCGACGGCTTTCGCGGCGAGGACGTGTCGTCAAACGTGCGCACGATTCGCAGCGTACCGTTGAAACTGCGCGACTCGGGAAAACGAGTAGGCCCCGAAATCGAAGTGCGTGGCGAGGCATATTTGGGCCGCCGCATTTTTGAACGCATCAATGGCGAACGCGAAGAAGCAGGGGAAGCCCGGTTTGCGAATCCGCGCAATGCGGCATCGGGAACGATTCGCCAACTTGACCCGGCGATTACTGCCCGCAGACGGCTTGAAATGTTCGCCTATGACGTATTCACCGGTCAGCGCAAAGCGTTCGCCACACATTGGGAAGCACTTAATTGGGCCGAGCGCGCGGGATTTCGGGTAATCGGATGGAAGCGAAGCGCGACGATCTTGATTATGAGATTGACGGGGTCGTGGTAAAAGTGAATTCGACTGCTCTACAAGATGAGTTCGGCGCGACCGGTAAGGCGCCCCGCTGGGCGGTCGCCTACAAGTACGCCGCGCGACAGGCGACCACCAGGGTCAACGACATCGTCGTACAAGTGGGACGAACGGGTGCGTTAACTCCCGTCGCGATGCTTGAGCCGGTGCAACTCAGCGGCGTAACTGTGTCGCGTTCGACTCTGCACAACGAAGATGAGATCGAAAGGCTGGGACTGAAAATTGGCGACTACGTTTTGGTCGAACGCGGTGGCGACGTGATCCCCAAAGTAGTCAAGGTCATCGAATCAAAACGCACCGGCAAAGAAAAGAAGTTTCGCCTGCCCACTACGTGTCCGGTCTGCGGAGGGCTGGTGTCGCGTCCCGAGGGCGAAGCGGTTTCGCGATGCATTGCGGCCGATTGCGGCGCGCAATTGATTGGGCGGCTCTTGCACTTTGCTTCGCGGCGGGCGATGCGGATTGAAGGACTGGGTGTTGCTCTGGCCGAGCAACTGCTCGATCGCAAACTCGTGAAAGACGTCGCCGACCTTTACGCGCTGACACTCGACGACCTCGCTTCGCTCGATCGAATGGCGAAGAAGTCGGCGTCAAACGTCCTCGCGCAAATCGAAGAGAGCAAATCGCGCGACCTTTGGCACTTGGTCTATGGCCTGGGCATTCGGCATGTCGGCGAGAGAACCGCCGGCATCCTGGCTCGACATTTCGGATCGTTGGATCGTTTGGCCGCAGCCAGTGTCGGGGAACTCGACGAGATTCACGAAATTGGCCTGACGATGGCTGAGAGCATTCACGATTGGTTTGCGGATTCCGGCAACAGAGAATTGTGCGCTCGCCTGACGCGCTCTGGCGTGCGTACGAAGTTGGCCGATGAATCGACGCGCGAGCAAACGGATCAGCGCTTTGCGGGCAAAGTATTTGTGTTGACCGGGACACTGCCTGGCATGACACGCGATGAGGCTCGCGAATTGATCGAATCAAACGGCGGCCGTGTAACTGGATCCGTCAGTAAGAAAACCGATTTCGTTTTAGCGGGTGCCGACCCCGGATCGAAATTCGACAAGGCGAATCAGCTCGGAGTAAAGCTAATCGATGAGGCCGAATTCAAAAAGATGTTAGGATAAGTAGAAATGTGAGAGAGGACGGTTACTCCGTCTCCCTCTGGGAGAGGGCCGGGGTGAGGGCTTAGTTAGCGAAGAACCAGTTTCTTCGTATCTCTTGGCTTTAGACCCTCACCCAACCCCTCTCCCAAAGGGAGAGGGCAAGAGCAGAAATGAAATCGACTCAGGATCAGAAACTGGAACTCGCCTACACACTTTTTTGTGACGACGTACGTTTGGAGCTAGGCAACAAACTCTCGTACATGGGTGTGTTTCAAAACATCGTCGTGCCGCAATTGCCGGTTTGGCTGCCGAAGCTCGCCGTCGTTAATCATTGGCGCGGCGATGGCGTGCATCTCTCGGAAGTCAGAATCCTGATGCCGGATCGGCAGCAGGCACTGGTCGCATCGCAGCCCGCACGATTCGAAATCAATCACGGCTCAGCCGACAACATCAGCTTCTTTGTGAACGTAACTTTCCCGATTGCCGGTCAGTACGTGGTTCAGACACTGGTTGATTCGAACCTGTTCGAAGAACGGATTCTGGTTGTTTCCGAGCAGCAGTTGATCGCTCCCGAAGAAGAAGAATCGGAAGCGGTCAACTGATACAGCTGGCGGGAAAGCCTAGGCTGTGGTGGCGATTTCGTACGCCTTAATCTTGTAGTTGAGAGTAGTCGTTCCCAATCCCAACAGGCGCGCAGCGCGGGCCTGATTGCCGCCGGTTACTTCCAGGGCTCGAGTAATTAACCGGACCTCAAACCGCTGCACTTCTTCAAAAAAGTCCAGTCTGGACTTGAGATTGAGATTCTCGATGGCCACGGACGTTTCCGCCAAACCGTTTTCGTGATCCAGCGATTTAGCTTCGTCCATTAAGGCCGAAGCGAGGCCGCGGATCTTATTCAAACGCTCCGCCGCCGCCGGCGCTTTTCGCGAAGGCAGTCCTCGTAACTGAGGTTTCGAAATTGTTTCGACAAGCACAGCTTGAGTAGTACTCATGATGATTCCCTATATGTAATGACGATATCGCTTCGTAACCGTTAATACAGTCTGGGCTATTTTTAGAGACGCAAGAACGGACGACACGGTTCCAACTTTTTTGTTAAGACTTGTTAAGTCTTTCAGGTTAGTTTGAGGTGGGCAGAAGGCGATTCCGTTGTGACGAATTATGAGGCTTGCACGGCGCGCTTCAGCGTTCGTGTTAAGAGTCGTTCGATTTCGATTCTGCGGGCCTTGGG
>QHXH01000628.1 GCA_003222855.1 Acidobacteriota bacterium | reverse complement strand
AGAAAGCGAATTCTTACAAATGCGATCTTCACCGCTCGACAATTTCGCGGTATGCGCCCGGCCGTGAGCTAATCGCTGATAGATGCTTGCCACATCGACCCCGGCGAAGTCTCCAGCCTCCTCGGGCGTCAACATGTCACTAGTAACTCGACACACCGGACAGAGCGCCGTCACCGACCGCTGGATGATCCGCTCCTGCTCGAAATAGGTAATCTCAACTCTTCTTCTTTTTGTTGTGGTCACGGCTGGTGGTAGAATCCACGTCTCCCTTTGCACGTGGCGGGCGATAGCCCGCCTCTAAACAGATTCGCCTTCGTGCGGCTTGCTCGAGCGCCAGGAATCTACCCGACAACTCGCGCTTAAGTCTGGAAAAATCCGGGAAATATATGGGAAATATTCGAGAATTTATGAGTCAGCCTCGCAAAAGGTATCTGCTTGAGGACTTTTGGCTCGCCCCGGACGAGCAAATACTGAGTCGACGTGGACAACAGATTCACCTGCAAAGGAAACCGTTTCAAGTCTTAACCTATTTGGTCGAGCACCGCGATCGAATCGTAAGTCGCGCCGAACTGCTGGATCGTTTCTGGAACGGAAAAGACGTCTACGACGACACCTTGCGCAAATGCGTGGGCGCGATCCGCAAAGCGCTTGACGATCAGTCGGAACAGCCGCGCTTCATCGAGACGCGCTGGGGCGTTGGCTATCGTTACATAGGACCTGTTGAAGAGCAGGTCGTTCGTGAAGAGACGGCTATAACTGAGATTCAAAAGACGCGTGGCCTGCGGGTCGTCGTTGAAGAAGAGGAAATTTACGACAACGTTGCGATAGCTCCGGAGGCGTCGGTCAATCGCAGGCGCGTACTCAACCTGCCACCCGTGATACAGCGACATCCGAAGATTACGGCTTTAGCGATTCTCTTGCTCGCAGTGGGGCTCGCGGCAGCCATAGTTGTAAGGTTTCGCAGACAAGCGGCATCCTCAGAGAGCATTCATTCCATTGCCGTACTGCCCTTCAAGAATCTAACGAATGATTCCGCCAACGAATACCTGAGCGATGGCTTCACCGAAAGCCTCATTACTGCGCTCTCAAGGATCAAAGGTCTGAAGGTGATCTCGCGCAGTTCAGTCTTCACTTTCAAGGGCAAGGATGTTGACCCGCGCGAAGCGGGCAGGCTGCTGGGCGTTGCGGCAGTCTTAGAGGGGAGCGTGCGTCGCAACAATGATCAGGTGCACGTTGATGTTCGGCTCGTGAGCACACAAGACGGCGAAGTGCTGTGGGCGAGCAACATCAGTGACCGCGCCATCGGTGACCTACTTGTGGTTCAGGACGAGATCGCGAGCCACGTGGCGACCGGATTAAGGCTCAGGCTAGGCGCAGAGGGAGAGCAAAGGCTTGCCAAGCGTTATACCGATAACGTAGAGGCATACGATGCTTACCTGAAGGGGCGCTACTTTCTGAATAAAAGAACACCTGAGGGAATCGCCCAAGCCATAAACTATTTCCAGCAGGCAATTGAAATCGACCCGAAATATGCTTTGGCCCATGCCTGGCTAGCCGAGGCTTACGACAAATCTTACTGGTATGGGCGGTACTTGCCGCCGGCGGACGCGACGGTGAAAGAGAAAGAGGCGGCAGCGAAGGCGGTGTCGCTCGACGACTCATTGGCCCAGGCCCACCTGGCAATGGCAGCCGTTTATTCGAACGGCTGGGATTTGTCGAACGCTACGAGTGAGGCAAAGCGAGCGGTAGAAATCAGTCCTGAGGATGCGGATGCCCGTCACAGTTACGCCTACTGTCTAATACAAGTGGGAAAGCCGGACGAAGCCATAGCTGAAATTCAGCGTGCCCGCGATCTTGATCCCCTCAACATGGTGATGAATGTAGACGTGGGTGAGATTCTGCTTTATGCGCGTCGCTATGACGAGGCAATTGAGGCTTTGAAACAAGCGATTGAAATGGACGCTACTCGAGGGTATGTCCATTACGATTTGGGTGTCGCTTACGAGCAGAAAGGAATGGAGCAAGAGGCCTTTGCCGAGCAGCTAAAGAGCGAAATGCTCTTCGGCGCGAGCCCAGCGGCGATAGAAGGACTGAAGAAAGCGTACGCAGCCTTCGGATTAAGCGGCTTTTGGCGTAAGAACCTCGAGATCACAAAAGAAAAGGTAAAGAAAAACT
>QHXH01000627.1 GCA_003222855.1 Acidobacteriota bacterium | reverse complement strand
CCGTTATCTTTGCGCTTGCTCTGCGAACTTGGCGAAGCACTGTTTTGATTCATTTGATTCTGATTTCTGTTTGCTTCATCACTTGTATCCGAAGCCTTGTCGGCGCCCATCAAATCGTCGACGCTGCCTTCCAGTTTCTTCACACCATCAGGAACCACCGAACTCCTGGTCGCGTGGTCGGCGGTTCGTTGCGCCAGTTGTAAACTCGCATGATAGATTCCGCCGACTGAGCCGTCCGTCGACACGGTATTCGTTAATACGAACACGGCGACCAGTAACATCGTTGCGACCGTCGCCAATTGCGGCGAGACGATCGGATCGAGCGCACCGCGCACCCATTCAACAAGTCGCGAGGTAAAGGGCGCTCGAACTTGTTGGGGCACAACGTTGCCGATGGTGCTTTGCAGAATCCGAGCTTCCAATCCCGCCGGCACCGCAAGGTCATCTTGTTTGTAGGTGTAGCAGGCGCCAATCGATCGGACGACATCGCCTGGCAATTCACTGCAACTTTCGCAAAGAGCCGCGTGCCGCTCCCAACGGTGATACAGCGGCGCGACCAGGAACCCATCGAGATAATCCGTCAGATAATCTTCAAATTCGGCGCACGTGATTGCCGTCTCGGGCATCGTCTTCAGCAGAATGCGCGCTTCCAAACCGACGCCTGCCGGAGGCGCTTCCGATGCTGAACACGCCACCAGCGTGCTCTTAACCTCGCCGAGGAGATCGTGACAGACCGGACAGCGCATTGCGTGTTCGGCAAAATACTTGTGCGCCTCCACGCTGAGCGTCCCGTCGAGGTAATCCGTCAATTGATCTTCAAATTCGTGACAAAGCATCTTTTTTATCAAATTTCAGAGCTGAGATCTCAAATCTCAGAAACTAAGCCTCCACTACTCGCATACGACGCAGTATCTTCGCAAGTTCAATGCGGCCTCGATTAATCCTGGACTTGACTGTTCCTTCAGGGATTTTCAACAAATCGACAATCTCCTGATAGCTGAGCTCTTCAATGTCTCGCAGGATCACGCAGGTCCGGAGATCCGGTGAGAGCTTATCAATGCCCGCCTGCACCTGAACGCCCAATTCGCGCCGCTCCATTTCACGCTGCACCGTAGCGCCGGAAGCCCGCAAATGGTATTTGTGTTCTTCCAGATCGTCCGCGGCTTCATCCTGCGGAGCCCGCTGTCGCTTGCGATAATCATCGATGATTAAATTGCGCGCCAGCCGCATCAGCCAATTCTGTAAATCTCCCTGCTTTGGATTGTATTGTTCGAGTGAGCGGTAGACGCGAATGAAAACTTCCTGCGTCAAGTCTTCGGCAGAGTCAGCGCGGGACGTGAACCGATACGCGAGGTTGTAGATGCGACGACTGTAGGTTTGGACAATCTCTTCCCAGGCCGCGCCATCACCCTTGCGGCATCTTCTGACTAATTCCGCGCCTCCACTGGTAACCAAGAGTTTGGCGGCTCCCAAGGTTTTCCGTCTCCAATTCGTGCGGCGTTAGCGTAGCCGGCTAAATATTCCTGCCCGACACGACCCTCTTACGTCAGGGATTAATGCAAAGTTCCGCCGAACGATTTGATTGCGCATCATGAGTTTTGACGCCGGCGCCGGCCATTCTTGCGCGCACCATTAAACTGTTGTAGCCTCTTGGCGCCACCCAATATCTTGTGGTTGCGTTATTGTTTTAGTCAAGCTTGATTGCCGCATTCTTTACCGCGAAACGAGTGTTCACAGACATCTTTTCCAGGCACCGCAAATCCATCGAGTTCATCGCTTTGCTCTTGCTGGCAGCGCTAATCATCTGGCTATTTGGCCGCCGACTTGATTGGCAGCAGGTAAAGCTGGCGGTGCAGAAATCCGATTGGCGACTAATCGTTATCGCCATTGTAATCGTGCTGTTCGCGTATTTTTGGCGCGTGGTTCGTTGGCAAGCTTTCTTAAAACCCCTGACTCCGGCCAGCCTCCGCGAAGTCTGGATTGCGACCTGCGTCGGCTTCGCCGCGATTTTGGCGATCGGGCGCGCCGGCGAAGTCGTGCGGCCCGTCGTGCTCCCGATGCGCGATCATCGCGTGCGGCCCGCGGCTTCATTCGTGACCATCATGGTCGAACGGCTATACGACACGATGACGGTCGTGCTGATGTTCGCGGTGAACCTGCTCTGGTTCAAACCCACGAGTGGTGCTGCCGATCTTAGTTGGGTGCGCATCATTGGGTTCGCGTTTCTCGCGCTGCTCTTCATCGTCGTCGCATTTTTGATTTGGTTTAGAAGCAGATCGCAAACCATGATCGCGTGGCTGGACGCTCGAATCCAGGCGCATTCCAGCCTCAGGCAAAGAATCAAGCGGGGGCTGTTGAGTACGCTGGAACAACTGGCGACGGCTCTTACTGTCCTCTCTAACATTCGACTGCTGGCTGTCAGCATTTTCTGGTCGTTCATTCTCTGGGGGTCGGTCGTGCTCGCGAACCTGTTCGTGTGTCGCGCGTTCGGCATTCACTTCGGAGTCTCGCAAAT
>QHXH01000626.1 GCA_003222855.1 Acidobacteriota bacterium | reverse complement strand
GGTGCGGGACAAGAACGAGTGCGGAACTTGTGGCCGCATGATCACAAAGCAGACCTATTTCAGGCCGGCGACAAATGTTTCGGAAAACACTGTCCGGTCAGGGTCACCCCTGTTGCGTAGCAATCGCACGATCGACACGGCTCTTCGAAAAGCGTACAGGAAATACGATCGAAGCAAGCAGACTCAAAGCCTCCTACGACGCTACCTCCTGGTGTCTCGTTCCATGTTCACCCGATACGGCGTGCTTTAACGTACGCGGCCACGTCCCTCGGAAGAAATCTGACGAGCTTCCCGATTTTGATGAACGGGAGTTCTCCGCTTGATCTAAGGTTGTGAAGCTGCCGCTGCGAAATGTTCAGGCTTTTCGCCGTTTGCTCGCGGTTGAGCAGATTAACGTCATTGTCAGTAGAAGGAGATTGCATTTGCATGTTGCAAGTGCGAGTGTGTGAAACTTGGCATTTGGCTTTTTATGCGCGAATTCCTTACTACTGGCGACTTAGCGCGACTGTCCTATTATACAACTGAGCGAATTCGGCAGCTCTGGAATGATGGCCTCATTCCCGCAGAGCTGATAAATCCCGGCGGCAAGCAATTGCGCTTTGAGAAAACGCAAAGGCTTCAAGATTGGTGTGCGGAAAAAAGAAAACAGCGCACCCCGCGACCTCGCCCGATCGACAACCAGACTTGGTGGAAGCTGGTGGACCGCAAAAGGGAACTCGAAAAACTCGTTGGCCCTTATGAGATGTCGTGGACCGGTGAGGAAATGATCGAGATCGTCGGTCAAAAGCCGACGCGCATGAATCTCGAGCTTCGGCTGATGCAAATTGAGATCGAGGCGATGGAAGCAAAAGCGGCGCAATTACGCCGCGCGGAAAGCGATCACCTTGCGTGATCGTTTCGGCTCGATTGAAAACCATGCCGCCGCGTCTTGTTCATCCACGAGCTCGCGATAGTTGCTGAACAGTTTCGTCGGACTATTGCCGAGTTCCAGTGCAACTCGGGCGGCGTCAGCGGTCGCCGCAAGACGATACGAAGCGAAGCTGTGCCGCAAGCAATTGACCGGCCACGGCGCAACGCCATTTCTTTTCGCCCAGCCTATTGCCCTTTTGTCGTCTTTCGCCTTGAACAAGTGACCACCGGCGCCGTGGTATGGTCGCAAATATCGAGCAAGATTTGGCAGGATCTGGACCAAGCGCCTCGTGGCCGTCTTGGCCTTGTGCGCTGCCACGGTGATGTGGCCGCGCGCGAAATTGAAATCTTTCCATTCGAGCCGGAGGAGTTCAGCCGCGCGGATCCCGGCGAAGCCGGCGAGCGCGAGATACAACGCGATCTTGCCGTCAGCTTTCGCCATCAGGTTCGCCATTTGCGCCGGGGTAAGGATTTCGATCTTCTTTCCGCGATCTTTCACCTTATCCACAAGATCGGCTTCGGTTTGCTCATCTTTCGGGAGATAGCCGTGCTTACGCGCATAATGAAATAACGTGATAATCGACATGCGCAGATTGTTACGCGCTCGCGGACCGACTTTTAGGCTCATCAGCCATTGCTCGATCAACTTGGCGGTGATGGAACCGATGTTGCAATGAAACGCCTCGGCGAACCTGGTAAGGTGGCTGCGTAGGCTTTGGATATAACGCACGCTTGCTCCGTTTTGTCCTTTATCGTCCAAGAGTTCGGTGACGATTTCAGCGACCCGCTTGTCATGATGATTGCGGCTTCGTCTGGCATACGCTTTGACTGCGCTCAGAAGCGATTCGTCTTGAAGGTGCAATCGCGCGGCGACGTATTCTTCAATTGCCGCGTAAAGGGGAATGCCAAGCGGTTTGAGGCGATTTAGCGCCGCGACGTAGCCATCACGGTCTGTATTCGTCAGTGAAAGGACGTTGACCCGTCCGCGCGCGATCTGCGTTGCGACTTCTTGCGCATGTGACCGCGCTTGTGCGAAACTCGCAAACACCTTGCGGTCGCGCTTGCCGTCGCGGTAGTGAACGACCGTGAAAAGATCGTAACCACGCGTTTTCCCGCGATAGACTTTCACGACCACATTGGCAACCTTGATGGTGTGCGGAAACTTGCGCGGGAGCTTTTCATGACATTTCATGACAGCAACGGTGCATCATGCTGCACGTAATTGCCAGAGGGAAAAACAGATTTTCATTGGTGGCTAGGTGATTCGTTGCGGGTTCGAGCCCCGTAGGCTCCGGATTGCTTTTTACCAATGAAAAAGGCCGTTTTGAAAGCATCGGTGAAAAGCGTTTAGGACAGATTTAGGACAGCCGCGCGGCATCATCTGAACGCACTTCGCAATTTGTCGCGAAAGTCCCTTACGTCGCTAAACTCACGCAGTATGAACCGAATATCTTCCCCGTTGCCGATTACGTATCGTGGTTTCATTTCGGACCTTTGCGATGCCGGGGGCACTTCCCACATTACGACCAGCGGGCTTTTTCCCTCATAACGTAGCTGACCCGTGGTTTTACTTGGGCCGAAATTCTCGGTTTGCTCGATCGCTCTCAGCGCATCTT
>QHXH01000492.1 GCA_003222855.1 Acidobacteriota bacterium | reverse complement strand
CGCCACGAGGTTCTTTGCCTTGTTGCGATATAGGCCGATCGACTTGACAAGCGGTATTAGTCCTTCTTCTCCAAGCTGCAGCATCTGCTGAGGTGTCTGGATAACCTTGAACAGCGCTTCGGTCGCTTTGTTGACGCCCTTGTCGGTGGCTTGTGCCGAAAGCACGACAGCCACCAACAACGTGAAGGGGTTGGCGTAGACAAGCTCCGTTTGGGGTTCGGGGTTGCGCTTTTTCAGATGCTCAAAAAACAGCATCGCTTCGCGTCGCGAGAACGGCTTTGCCTGCCCCCGCTGTCTTGCCGCCGCCCCGGATCGGCTTTTCCGCGGGCGCGAGACGCGCTTCACGAAGCGTTTCATCGCAATTCTGCGCTATGACGAAAAGCTTTGCGGGGTTCGCGTGTCACAGCTGTTATTTGTGCGCAGCACTCTCAGAACCCAAGCACGTCCAACATTGTATACAGCCCAGGTGTCCTGCCTCGGCCCCATTTCGCCGCTGCGATGGCGCCGCGCGCGAAGATCGAGCGATCTTCGGCGACATGCTCAAGAACAATGCGTTCGTGAGTACCCGCGAAGATGACTTTGTGCTCGCCAACAACGGTTCCGCCGCGAAGAGACACATACCCGATGTTGTCTTTGCGAGTGATGGCATCTGGTGCATCGACAGCGCGGGCGCGCGCCACCAGCTGGCCGAGCATCAGCGCCGTTCCCGAGGGCGCATCGCTTTTCGTCCGGTGATGCATTTCCACGATCTGGACATCAAAGTCGCGCAATATCTTGGCGGCCCGCGAAACCAGCGCGGCGAGCAAATTGGCACCGAGACTCATGTTTCCGGATTTGATGATAACGGCTCTCTCTGCCGCGCCGAGAATGCGAGTCTCCTGCTCCTCACTGAATCCGGTTGTCCCAATCACCAGCACGATTCCCGCCTTTGCAGCTTTCTCGGCCAGATCCGCGGACGACGCAGGCGTGGTGAAATCAATGAGTGCCTCCGCATTGCGCAAGGCAACTGACCAATCATCCGTGATCGCTACCCCGATGCGATCGGCGCCAAGAGCGGCATCGGAGCCGACGGATGAGTGCGCGGGATTCTCGATCGCGCCAACGAGTGTGCATTCAGCGTCCTCGCTCACGCACCCCACGATGGTTCGCCCCATCCGCCCTGCGGCTCCGGCAACGGCTATGCGGATAGGCTCCATTGGACCGCTGCGCGCTCAGCCTGTCGAATCTTGCGCGGGTTGTGAAGGGGTGTTTGCGGCCGACCCGTTTCCGCCGCGCGCAATGGTAACCATCGCGGGCCTGAGAAGACGGTCGGCAATTACATATCCAGTCTGTACAACGTCTACAATTGTTCCCGGTGGCTTTCCGTCAGCTGGAACCTCCGCGATCGCCTGATGCAGATGCGGATCGAATTTCGCGTCCTTGGTCTCGATTGCCCGGACGCCGTGCCGCTCAAGGGTGGCGGCAAGCTGCCGTTCGGTGGCTTCGACGCCTTCCAAGACGGCCTTGACTGCCGCCGGCGCCTCGGCGTGAGCCTCCGGCGGGAGATGGGCAAGCGCGCGCTGGAGATTGTCGTTGACAGCAAGCATGTCTCGGGCAAACCGCGTCACTGCGTACTGCGACGCGTCGAGCCGGTCGCGCTCCGCACGCCTTCTCGTGTTCTCGATCTCCGCGAGCGCGCGCAGATGCTTCTCCTTAAGTTCTGAAACTTCCGCCCGCAGCCGTTCGAGATCGTTATGTTGATTCTCGCCCGACGCAGCCGGAGAGGTTTCGACAGGCGCCTCATTGTCATTTTCGGCCATTATCGCTTTCCTGGATTGCCGCATCAGGCAAGCAGTCTGCCGACCACTTTTGCCGTGTGGTCCACCATTGGAATGATGCGTGCGTAATTCAAACGGGTTGGCCCCAATACGCCTATAACGCCCACCACATTGCCTTGAGCGTTGGCGTAAGGCGCGGCAATGATCGATGATCCCGAAAGGCTGAAAAGCCTGTTCTCTGATCCGATGAAGATGCGCACGCCATCGCCTTGCGCGGCGAGCTCAAGCAGGCGGATGAGGTCGTTTTTACGCTCAATATCCTCAAACAGGGTGCGCACGCGCTCAAGATCTGTTTGTGCTTCGAGACTATCCAGAAGATGTGCGGCCCCTCGAACGATCAGCACCTTTTCTTCCACTGCGCGGGCGGATCCGGTGGGTTCTGCCAACGTGGCCAGACCTTCTGCGACGATTTTCGCCGTCAAAGAATCCAGTTCAGCCCGTTTTGTTTCGAGGTCGGCGAGAATTTCGGCGCGCGCGGAATCAAGCGTGCGGCCGCGCAACCTAGCGTTCAAATAATTCGACGCTTCAGCGAGGGCCGAGACGGGGAGACCCTGCGGAATTTCGATCACCCGATTCTCCACCTGCCCGTCCAGCGAAACGATGATCACGAGTGCACGTCCAGGTCCGACCGGCACGAATTC
>QHXH01000491.1 GCA_003222855.1 Acidobacteriota bacterium | reverse complement strand
ACCAGCGATTATGGTTCATATCAGCATAGCTTCGTTTTCAAGACTCCAAACATGGAGGCGGTCTTAAGGGAAGCCGCGGACGCAACACCTGTGCTGTGGAATACTTCGGCTGCAGTGGTCAGCTTCGAACCCGGCAAGACCTACGATTTCAAATGTCCCTCCGATCGCACGGAAAGTTCGGTGTGGGGCACCGACATTTACACTCTCGACTCGTCGATCTGTAATGCGGCGGTCCATGCCGGCAAGTTGGCGCCGGAGAGCGGCGGTCTGGTAACGATTGAGCTACGGCCCGGAGAGTCTTCTTACAAAGGCACAACCCGAAACGGAATCAAGACCAATGACTACGGAAAATATGGACAGAGTTTCGTGGTTAAATGAGCCACACCCGCGCCGAGGTTAGTACCGGGGTTCGTGAGGCGCGAAGCGCCGCGATGCAATTGTGATTCCCGCTAAAATATCGTAAGACAGCTTCGGAAATGTTGAGCATGCGTAGGACGCGGCGCCAGACACAGACGGAGCGCTATCATTTTTATCGCTTCACCTTGCGTTACCTCGCGCGGTTCATCTGGCTCGTCCTCCTAGTGCCCGGCGCCACACAAGCCCAGTCACGACAACACGCTCGTCACGCTTTGGGCACGGTAAGTTTTCCTGTTACCTGTTCGCTGCAAGCACAAACGGAATTCAATCTAGGTGTGGCGCTTCTGCATCACATGACTTATCCGCAAGCGCGTGAGGCGTTCCAACGCGTTGTTGGCATTGATCCACATTGCGCGATGGCGCAGTGGGGAATCGCCATGACTCTGTTTCAGCCGCTGTGGCCTACGCGGCCGGGACCATCAGCTCTGGAAGCTGGATGGCAGGCAGTCGAAAAAGCCAGGGCGCTTCAGCCACCGACACAACGCGAGCAGCTCTTCATAGCTGCCGCGGAAGCTTTCTTTCTTGATCCCACTTCGACGGACTATTGGCTGCGTATCCGCCGCTGGGAACAGGCGATGCAAAAAGTGTATGAGACATTCCCTGATGATTCTGAAGCGGCCACTTTCTACGCGCTGGCCCATCTGGCTACGACACCTGCCGATAAGATCACCAGAGCCAACGCTGATCGCGCGGCCGAAATTCTGCTGCGAGTCTATCGGAAGAACCCGAATCACCCGGGCGCGATGCATTATCTCGTTCATGCCAATGATGTCCCGGGACGTGAGCGCGAGTTACTTGAGATCACGCGCAAGTACGAGCGGGTCGCGCCGCACAATCCGCATGCGATCCACATGCCGACGCATATCTACACCCGGCTGGGTGATTGGAATGGCGTCATCCGGGGAAACCTGCGCGCGGCGCAGGCTGCGTTGGATTATCCGGCCGGAGACCACCGGGAATTCGTCTGGGACGAGTTCTGTCATGCGATCGAATATCTCGTCTATGGCTATTTACAAAAACATAACTACGCGGCGGCCGCGGCGCAGTTGCAACGGCTGCGTAGCACAAAGCGAATTGAGCCCACTTTCAAGCTCGCTTTTCACCTGATGTCGACGCAGGCCCGCTATGCTCTGGAGCGGAAAGCCTGGAATGAGGCGGTGCAGATCGTTCCGCGTCAACCGGCGACTCTGAATTGGGATCGTTTCACCTGGCCGGAGGCGATCGCTCGCTTCGCGCGCGGTTTAGGCGCCGCGCACCTTGGCAGAATTAACGACGCGAAAAGAGAGAGCGAACGCCTGAATGAACTCGAAGCTGCCAGCGCGAAAATGGGAGAAGAGTTATTCACGCGAAACATTCGCATGCTGCGCCTGGAGCTGGACTCCTGGATAGCCCACGTTGAGGTAAAAGAAGAAGTGAGCGTATCGCTGATGCGTCAGGCTGCTGATTTGGAAGAGTCGACGCCCAAACACGCGGTGACACCTGGGCCAACACTGCCTGCCGAAGAATTGTTGGGAGATCTTCTGATGGAGCAGAAGCGAGCGGCTGAAGCGCTTCAGTCATACCAGCGTTCACTTGAACTCTATCCGAAACGTTTTAATA
>QHXH01000490.1 GCA_003222855.1 Acidobacteriota bacterium | reverse complement strand
ATCCACGGCAGCAAATACCGGTTATAAAAGCCAACCAGGCGCCGAAATAGCGGAACGACCGGACGCGAGAATTCGAGAATCGCTACAACACCGCCCGGTTTCAGTACTCTTAGGAGTTCGCCTAAACCCTGCTCGACGCTCGTCAGGTTTCGGAGCGCGAAACCTATCGTCAGTCCGTCGAACGAAGCGTCCGCGAACGGCAGGCGCAAAGCATCGCCTTCAATGAATACAATGTGCGGGTCTTTCGCTTTCGCCAACTTCAGCATCGGCCGGCAAAAGTCTATTCCCGTTACTCGTGCAGCAGTCTTTTCAAACAACTCGATGCTCAGATCGCCTGTACCACACCCTACGTCGAGCACATGGGCATCTTTCGTCAGCAACGGCTTTAGTTTTCTAACCACTCGCCGCCGCCAACGCGAATCAATGTTCGCAGACAGAAGATGATTCAGCAAATCATAACGCGGTGAGATCTTCGCGAACATTTCGCGAACCCGCCGAGCGTGGGATTCAGCCGAATCTTTTTGTCCAGAATCAGTTAAACCCATGAGGCATCAGGAATGGTTGCAAGCCAATTGCGATAGCTTTGTGAATTAAGGCTTCTTTGGCGGCAAGGAAGAATCAGAAACGGGCTTCATTTGAGGCTGGTTGGTACGAACTTCCGCCCTGGCATCGAACTGTGACTTCAGCTCGGCGGCGTTTCCTAACACGACAATCGCCTGGGGCGCCGCGCCTTCAAAAAGCCGTGTGGCGATGCGTCTTACATCCGCCGGTGAAGTTCGATTAAGTTCATCCGACTCATTATTGGCCGGGCTTTTGTATGTTTCGCTATCGAGCCACAAATCAGCGAGTGACTCAGACGGGGACAACGAGGCGGATTTCATCAGAATGGTTTTTCGCGCAGTTTCTAACTCTGTCATGCTCGGGTCTTCTTTTGCGATTGCCTGCATGACGGCCCGTGCGGTCGAGATTGCTTTCGCCGCCGATTGCGCTGGAACGTTTCCGCCGAGCATGAACATTCCGTTTAGAGCGTGTGCTTCGTGAACTACTACCGGAGAGGAAATTTCATTGTCCGCCGACTGCCAGCGTTGCTTGATGATCGCCGCCAATAGGGATGCGGCGGCCGCATCTCGATCGGTATGCGCCAGGCCGCGTACGCCGAGCCGGATTTCAGCTTTGTTTGCGCCGGGATGATCGACTATGAGCGCGCGAGGGTCGACCGCTGCCGCCTGACGAAACGTGGCCGGCACCATGCGGTCGCCTTTCTGCCACGAGCCCAGTAATTGACGCGCGGCGCGCATCAGAGCGGCCTTCTCGACGCCGCCAATCACCACCAGGGTCGCGTTGTCCGCATTCAGGAATCGTTCGCGTGCAAGCATCAGATCCGCGCGATCAATTTTCGCGACGGTCTCGACGGTACCCTCCGCAGGGTTCCCATAAGGAAATGACCCAAAGAGGCGCGCGGCAATTGCGCGATTGGCAATATCGGAAATTGAGGAACGCTTTTCAGATAATTGCTTGAGGCGAGCTTCGCGCAGTGTGGTTACACTCTCAGCGGACAAATTGAGGTTAAGGATTGCGTTGCGGATGAGTTCAATAATCCGCTCCAGCTCGCTCGCCTTGCCCGAGATGCTCACATCGATCGCCTCATAGGTGGTCGCTACTTCCAAGTGTCCGCCTAATTGTTCGGCTACATACTCCCGCGTCGTTACTTCGGGAAAAAGAGCGTCTGCAAGTAACGACATGGTTCCGGCCTTACCGGCCAGGTCGAACACAGCGCCGCTGTGCACTCGCATTTTCACCAGAACATTTGCCTCGCCCGGCCGGTTGCCGTACAGAATTGTCAGCCCGTTTAGCAGGCGTTCGCGATTCGGCGGGGGAACATTCTGCGCGCTCACGCGAGAGGCACTGCCGGCCGCCAGCAGCAATACAAGCGTGGCGATCGAACCATAACTGATGGATTTCTTAATGATTTTAGCCATTTTGTTCAGCTTTAAGGAGTACCGGATCGCTCGCTTCTCAGTTAGACTAAATAAGTCGAAAGCCCGTCCGGCCTGCGGTAAAAAAGAGTTTAGATGCCGCTCTTAAACCCGTCAACCTGAAGGCGATTCGAGGCATCAAAGCCGTCAGCCCAGCGAACACTAACGGTGCGGGGGCGAGTGACACGATATATAATTGGACATAAAAAGGACCAGCGCGGCAAAAATTTTCCGTAACTTCCTGGCCTTTAGTCGTAATACAACAGTAGGAAGCTGGTTCCTACAGGATCGAGCGCTTTGATTGGAGTATCAAGAAACAGACGAGCGGCTGTTGGAAAATGCAGCCAATGGCGAGACGGCAGCCTTTCAGATCCTGTACGAACGCTATCGCGATCCGATTTTTCGATTTGCGTATCGAATGTTGGGATCGGCTGAGGCCGCGGAAGACGTAACGCACGATTGCTTCCTCTCTTGCTGCGGACGTATCTTTACGCCGCCGCTCGGAACCAGGCCACAAGGCGATATCAAAATTTCAATCGCGAGTCGCCGATTGACGATTTTCCCGACCAGTTCCGCGGCCCGGAAAATCACGAGCCGTCGCAAAGAATGCTCGATGACGAATTGGCCGCGGAGGTCAGAAGAGCCATAGCGAGTTTGCCTCCATTGCAACGCGAGGCATTGGTTCTTTTCGAGTACGAAGATCTTTCGCTGGCAGAGATAGCGGCTGTCGTTGGCGCTGACTCAAATGCGGTGAAAGCGCGGCTGTTCCGGGCACGCGATAAGCTGCGCGCGAGCCTCGGTCGGTATTTCCGAATTGGCCGTGAAACTGCTACAGTGAAGCGGGCGTAAGACGCAGTTAACCGCCTGCATGACGTATTAATTTTGACCATGAGTAATTCTGATTCCCGGTTCATGCAGGATGAGGAGCTGCGTGTTTTGCTTAATAAGTGGAGCGCGCCCGAAGCTCCCGGTTCTTTGGATCAACGCGTAACGGCTTCATATCGTCAATCGATGAGCAGCATGGATGAGCGTTTGAGTTCAGCACTTGATCCCCAGCGGGACAGCGAGGTAGTTAAGATGAAATTTTGTAATTCGTGCCAGGAGCAATTCGCCGATCGATTTAGTTTTTGTCCGGTAGACGGAACGCCTCTGAGCGCGGTTCCAACTCCCATAGTCGCTCCGACAAATACGAGCGCGCCCCTTGATATCGAGGTTTCCTACCCGATGTCGGAAACCGTCAGCCAGGCGCGACCGCGAGCCACGGCTCCTTCGGCGCCAGTTCCGGTGCCAGCCACGCCGATTGCCGCTGTGTCGTCAGCAGCCGCGAGCGCCATGATCGGTGAATACCACCTCACAATTCTGGAAGATCGAGGTCTGCTTCCGCGACTGGCTTCAGAGTTAGGCGAGGTTGCTCACAACTATCAATTAACGTGGCCCGAATTCAAACGCGATCCGTTTGGTTTCACGAAGCGCTCATTCCAGGGTTATGGAAAGATGGTTGGCAAGTTTTTCGCCAGCCGTGATGCGGTGATCGCGACATTGCTTTCCTTCGTGGCGATGGCCGTGCTCGTCGGAGCGATCTTCTTGCTTGATCGCTCGGGATCTGGCGCTCCTTCGCGTCGCACGATGATCGTCGTTGCGATTATCGGTTTTTGTGGCTTGCTGGCTGTTTTCGCAACGTGGCTCAGTCGAGATCGCGGCGCGGCCGTGATGGGCGCGCGGCCGTCGGATTCGCGAAACGTTTTGTCCGGCATCATCGCGAGTTTTGCGCTTCTATTCTTCGTGGTCGGTGGTGCGT
>QHXH01000489.1 GCA_003222855.1 Acidobacteriota bacterium | reverse complement strand
TACGTTTACATGTATCAGTCGGGCCTGGCTCCTGAAAGCCGTCCGGCCGGCGTCTTTCTCCTCCTGGGACCGACCGGCACCGGCAAGACGAAAACAGTCGAAGCGATTGCCGACCTGCTGCATGGCAGCGAGAAAAAGATCGTCAAAATCGATTGCGGCGAATTTCAGATGGAACACGAGACGGCCAAGCTGATCGGCGCTCCGCCCGGCTATCTCGGCCACCGCGAAACTGTTCCCATCCTGACACAGCAGAAACTGGCCGACGCCATCAGCGAGAAGTCGAACCTGGCTCTGGTTCTGTTTGATGAAATCGAAAAGGCCGCTCACTCGATGACCAGACTGTTATTGGGAATCCTGGACAAAGGAATCCTGCGCCTGGGAGACAATTCCACCGTCAACTTCGAAAAGACCCTGATCTTCTTTACCAGCAATCTCGGTACGCGCGAGATGATGAAGGAAATAAACCCCGACATCGGATTTCAATCGTCCGCGCCCCGGTCGCGCGCGGACCTCTCCAATAGACTCGAGAGTATCGCGCTGGGCGCCGTGCGAAAGAGGTTCTCGCCCGAATTCGTTAACCGCATCGACGCGGTGGTTACGTATCAGCCGCTGGATTCCGAATCGATCAAAGCGATTCTCGATCACGATATCAAGGCGCTGCAACGGCGTGTCAATTCTCGTCTCGGCGAAAGTTGTTTCACGATCGAAGTCTTGCCCGAAGCCAGAAAGTTTCTTCTGGAACGGGGCGTCAGTGAAGAGTATGGCGCGAGGGAATTGAAGCGCACCATTCACCGGCAACTGACCCAACCTTTGGCGACGATGGTGGCGCGGGGCGAAATCAATCCCGCGGCGATAGTCTCAGTTTCGCTCGCGGAAAGCGCTGAGAAGTTATCGATTAAGGAAATAGGACGAGCCGCCCCGGCGCCGCCGCGGCCGGCGATCCTGATTGTCGACGACAATCACGATCTGCTGTTGTTCCTCGCCACCGAACTTGAGGAAACCGGCTGGGAAATGTTAATGGCCGAAAACGCCGAGCACGCTCGCTTTCTCTTCCGCGAAATGCGTCCGGGGGCCGTACTGCTCGATTATATGCTGGGCGATGACGACGGACTGAAATTGGGGTTGGAGTTTCAGGCGCGCGCGCCGGCGATCGACATCATCATCATGACCGGCGGCGGCTTGTCAGATAACGAACTCGCGATCTGCGCTGAAAGAAACTTTCCCATCCTCTTCAAACCGTTCCTGGCCGGCGACGTTTTGAACCTGATTAGAAGACCTTATCGGCGGCCTGTCGCCGCGGCGATGGGTTCGGCTACGACGGCCGACTCGCAAATGCAACGCGACTCGGCCTAAAAGAACGCGGCGCGCCCGCAGGGAAGGGGCTCGTTTGCGGAGAGAGAAGGACGCCGCATCGGGGGCGAGCGCGGTGTCCTTCTCCTACACTAAAACAGATTTGATTTGGGAGGTGCTCTATTGCCCCGTGACTAGCATAAGACTTCGGCGATTCGCCTGGTCGGTTCATTTGCCCCGGATTCCTGAATAAGTTTCAAAGATTCAACAGGCCCATTCGGAAAATCGGCGAATCGTCACTGGAATTCAAGCGGCGACATGCTCGAGTTTTTTCCGAATCTGATGCGCTAATGCCAGACGAGCAAACGATGACTACCCGTGAAGTTGAAAGAGAAGAAGTGACAAGGCCTGCGGCCGGCGGCTGGCAGCCGTTCTCACTTTTCGACTTGTCGATCAGGCGGCGACTGCCGCTGCTGATTGGCACACTGTTGTTTGTCATTATTGCGATTTCAACCTATGCATCGTACCAGGGAGTGAAAGATTCCGAGTTCAAAATTGCGCACGAGCGTTTGGTGACCCTGACCACATACCTCGCGACGCAACTGCAGCAGCAGGGCGCCGGGATGACCACCCGAAATGTGGCCCTGGCGAACGATTCAACCATTCGCGCATTTCTACAATCACCTTCGAAGCCGACCCGCGAAGCCGCGATTGCGATTCTGAAGCAAATGGCCACGGCGCAGGACACTAACAACTTTCAGATCGAACTGTGGAACGCTGCCCGCGAACCGCTCGTGACAATTCCGGAAACGGCAACGCCGCAAGCTTCCGATCTGTATCACGAGTTCCAGCAGAGCCAGGCTGACCCCTTCAAGACGCTAGGCACGATTCGGATTGTTAATGGGGCGGCCGCTTTTCCGGTGGTGGCCGCGGCCAGAGATAATAGCGGAAAGCCACTTGGATACCTCGTGAGGTGGCGCAAACTCGCGGGCAATGCTGAAGCGCGCAAACAACTTACCGA
>QHXH01000212.1 GCA_003222855.1 Acidobacteriota bacterium | reverse complement strand
CGTAATTTCATGCCGCAAGCCTTATCAAAAGAAAAGATGCTGGCCCCGCGGGATCATTTTATGTCGCGGCAGCATGAGTTGCTCGCGTTGACTTGTGCGCTGGTCGAAGCGGAATCGCCGTCGGGAGACAAAGAAGGAAGCAGCGCGGTCGTATCGCTCTTATCCAGCGCCGCCGCGAGCATCAGCAGCGTGAACTCGGTGGAACGGTTCGCGAGCGAAGACTTTGGCGAACACATTGCCGTACGCGCATTCGGAAAAAACGACAACACTCGTGGCATTTTGATTCTTGGCCACACCGATACGGTTCATCCGCGAGGTGCCATAAAAGAGCGGCCCTGGCGCACTGAAGGTAATCGCATCTACGGTCCCGGGATCTTCGATATGAAAATTAACTGCGCAGTCGCGTTGGAAGCATTGCGAGCTTGTGAGGCCATAGGCGTACTTCCTGACTCTCAGATTACGATCTTATTAACCTGCGATGAAGAAAGCGGGAGTCCGAGTGGCAGACCCCTGGTTGAAGCGGAAGCTAAGAAATCGCGCGCAACGTTGGTTATGGAACCTCCGGCCACGGGCGGCAGCGTGAAGACCGCCAGGAAGGGGACCGGCATGTTCACTGTTGAAGTAAGAGGGCGGGCAGCACACGCCGGATTGGATCCCGAAAAAGGTGTGAGCGCAGTACTCGAACTTGCGAAGCAAACGATTCGGCTGCACGAACTCAACGATCCTGAGCTGGGCACGACGGTTACTGTCAATGTTGTAAACGGAGGCACACACTCGAACGTCATTCCGGCTGAGGCTCGCGCAGAAGTGGACATGCGGTTTACGTCGACCGACGCAGGCGCGAAGACCGAAAGAAGAATTATGTCGTTGATGTCCTTTGATCCCGGCGCGCAGGTGGTCGTCAGCGGTGGCATCAATCGTCCACCGCTCGAGCGCACACTACACATTGAGAAGCTATACAGCCACGCGCGCGCTCTCGCTTCGTTTTTGGATTTTGATTTAGGTGAAGCAAGTGTCGGCGGAGCTTCTGACGGAAACTTTGTCGCTGCGTTAGGCGTTCCCGTCCTGGATGGGTTGGGGGTGCAGGGTGATGGCGCGCACGCGGCGCATGAACACATCATCTGCGACGACATTCCGATCCGCGGAGCGCTGTTAGCGGGATTGATCGCAACGCTGTAGCGCAAGTTGCTAACTTGCGTCGGCGCAGGATCGCAAGTTAACAACTTGCGCTACCAAGATGAAAATCGCTACCTGGAACGTGAACTCAATTATCGCCCGCCTGCCGCTCGTCATTCGTTGGCTGGAAAAAGAGCAGCCCGACGTCCTCTGCATGCAGGAAACCAAATGCTCGGACGACAAGTTCCCATTGCTCGAATTGAAGAGCGCCGGTTATGACTGCATCTTATTTGGCCAGCAAAGCTATAACGGGGTCGCGATCATTTCGCAGGCCGGCTGCGCCAACGAAATTCGTGGTTTTCCCGAAGATGATGCGGCGAGTCAGGCGCGCTCACTAATGGCCGACATCGCCGGGATTCGCCTCATCAACGTCTATGTTCCTAACGGACAGTCCGTGGGCTCTGAGAAATATCAATTCAAACTTCAATGGATGAGGCGTCTCAGGCAATTGCTTGATCAGAATTGCGACCCGACATCAGCCGTGCTTCTGTGCGGCGACTTCAACGTCGCGCCGGAAGAGCGCGATGTTCACGATCCACGCCTGTGGCAGAACAGAATTCTTTTCAGTGATGCGGAGCGAGCTGCGCTTCAGCACATTAAGGATTGGGGATTCACGGACACGTTTCGTTTGCACACCGAAGAAGGCGGACACTATTCGTGGTGGGACTATCGTGCGGGCGGATTCCGCCGGAACCTCGGCCTGCGGATCGATCACATCTGGGTATCGGCGCCGCTCGCGAAACGCAACCGTAAGACGTGGATTGATAAAGAGACGAGAGCGTGGGAGCGCCCGTCAGATCATGCGCCGGTGGTTGCTGAATTCGAGTGAACACCTCACCTTCGTCAGTCCCGCCTTGAACCTTACTGATTACTAATTGTCGCCGTCGTACCGTCGAACTTTTTGATACTGATGGTGAACGGCTCGTTATAGGACCTGGCGCGATCCTGCAAGACACTAAGCGCGACCTGCTCACCCAAAAGAATTGACCAGTAGGTCGAGCTGCGAAAGTGTATGCCCGCGTGAATCCCATGCCCGAACGAGATATTGTAAGCGAGCTTGTTCAACTCACCATTGATGTCCAGGCCGGTTTTATCCGATCCCGTGTACGTGTTAAGCGAAAGTCCGTCCGCGCTTGGCTCATACACGTCCCGTCCGGCAGCTACCAGCAACGAACGGATCTTCTGATCGCCGTTGAAGAAGAATTTGAGCGCAGTAATGCATGCCCCGCCGACTGTGCCGTGGCCCGTCGGGTAGCAAGGGTGCGTCGGTGAACCTTCCGGAAATGCCTGGGGCAGCAAATAACTACCATAGTTCGCGTTGATAATCGGCAGCACGGCCGAGTTCAGCACGTCATTATGCAGCGCTGCGGCGGCCTGAGGCATCGGACTCACATTCGTTTTCCGGGCATGGACCAGCGCGCCGTACTCCTCCGGCCTCATCCGCAGGTCTTTAATCCATTTATGATACCAGGCGGCTTTAAGCGCGCGGGTCGCCATTTCGGCGAGGGTTGCTGCCGCATCTGGTCCGCCGAGCGTGCCGAAAGCTTTTTGAGACAGCGATCCGATATAGGGATTACCGGGATTTGGCGCCCCTCCAAGTCCCGACAATACAAGAAAGGCCACGAAGTATCCCTGGTAAAGAACATCGATCCGGGTATAGGCCGCCAGGTCTCGGCCATTCCGCACATAACGGAGTGTGGGATCGTAAGCGACGGGCCTGCCTGAATCACCGCCATTTTGGACGAACTGATATTCAGTCACCGAGGTCAGGTAATCGCTGCCGCCTCCGCCGACTGGCAGGAATGTCTGGTACTTCTGATCCAGTGGTTGCGCGCCGAATGATGCAGGCTGGATCATGAACTGCGAAATGTATGGACCTTTGACGTTACCGTCGCCGGGAACGAACTGACCACGAAATAAATTCTGCCGCGTTACTGGATAGGGAAACTGTTTATTCGCAGGGCTACCGACAAACGACATGTTATTCAGGTCGGCCACCCCCTGACCGGCCAGTAGGTTTGTTGCGTATTCGGTGAATGGCACATCGGCCAGCAGGGCGGCCCAGTAATGCTCGACCTGCTCGGCCGCCGTCTGCGCGCTCGCGACACTTGGCGCCGCGGGAATGATCGTGCAGTGTGAATCGATACCCTCAAGGTCGAAAGCCAGCGAGCCCTGAGGACCGTTGAGCTTCGAGTTGCCCCCGCCTCCAGGGTTCCCCACAATAATGTTTGCAAAATCCGCTGTCTTGCCGGTGCTGAAGGCAGTTTGCATGCTGGCGAAAGCGGCCGCATTGGGCACGCCCAGGCTATCGTGTAACAGAGCCTTGCCATAGCTGCCGCTGAAGTCCGTGAATGTTGACGCATCGCCGTTATCTGATTGAATCCCAACATTAACCTTCTCGGCCAGGGCCATGTTCTTGCGGTAATTGAAACAGTCATTCGAGCGATTCGCAGCACTGCCGTTCCCATTCGCCGCCTCAGCTACGGACTTCCTGCTGCCAAACAGGGGCTCGATTGGGATGGCTGCGGCGGCAACTGTCGCCGCGCCGGCAATACCGGCCTGGCTAATGAATTTCCGTCTGCTCGATTGAATAGAGTTATGGTTTTTCACGAGGGTCCTCCTTGGTCGACTATTTGTAAAAAGCTAGGCTACCGGAGTGAGGGGCGATGGCTTGCCTTCTTGGCCTTGTATCATAACCAGGGTTTTAGATAAAGGAGAGTTTCGATGCTCACGCTGGAACTCTCTGGAATGAACCGGGACTGAAACGCAGAGCGTGCAAATATGACGACAGCGAATTGGGATGGAGAGACGAGAGCGTGGGAGCGCCCGTCAGATCATGCGCCAGTCGTCTCGGAGTTTGACTAGAAACTGCAAGTTAAGCGACAACGCGAAGAAGCAGCGCGACTGCAAAGAGCTAACGCTCTCGCGTCACGCTATCTCAATGACAGTTTGACTGCGTCGCTTCTTAGGGAGTTGCAGGTGTCCCAAACGAATAGTGGAAACCACCAGTCGTCACGTTGACGATAATCGACAAGATGATTAGTAGCGTCCAAATGACCATAATATTCTTTATATTGAGCCTGGTCGCGTTAATCCAGCCCCAGATGAACGTGTAGAGTCCGCAGATTAGCCCGAGAATTCCGTGCAGCACTCCGTTTTCCTGAAACAGCTTGATCAGCACTATGATGAAGCAAATGATGCAGCCTAGCCATAGCACCAGCCCGAGAATTCCTAACATTAGGTTTTCCTCCGTGTGACGAGAATTGAAAAGCAGTTATTGAATTAGTCGAACAAACGCGGTCTGTAAGATGACCAGCCGCGCCAGCCAGTAAAGAATTAGGCCGCTCAAAAGTAAGACGGTAAGTCCCGTGTAGTGCTCCAACGTTTCCGCCCCGGCAGCTATGCGTTCTGTATGACTTCTCGGGCCGACGGTGCAGAAGGTAATCACCGCCAAAGCAATGACGAAGATCGGAGCGAATGCGTGCATCGTCAGTGACTGTTTGAAGTCCCCATGAAAAAGATAAACCGTCGCTCGTGTCAGGCCACATCCGGGGCACGGTATACCCAATGTATGAAAAATGGGACAAGGCCAACCCGGAAGACCAAACAGCGTAAGTAATAACTGCGCAAGGGCCGCCGCACAGATGGCCGAGCCCAGACGGCGGTTACGCAGAATTGTCGAGAATACAGGACGGAACAAAATCGCTTGTGACATGGGCTGCGCGATATTCTACACGATGCACAATCACTGTCTAATCTTTTTCAAGAATTAGTAGTGACCTTATTTCACTTGCTCCTCTGCGCAGTCGCCGCATTCTCTGCGTCTCCCTGGTGAATATTTAGCTTGAAAACACTCACCGCGGAGACGCAGAGACCGTCGAGGTGCCCCCGAGATCTTAAACCAGGACACACTACCCACGAATCCTAGTCCGAAGTCAGCTCAGCCGTCTTCTCAGTAATATCTTTCTGCGCCCATTCGTTGTCGCGCGCGGCTTCGCCGGCTTTGTGACGTTTGGCTTCTTTCATCATTTTCACCAGTTCCATGTGGGTGGAAAAGTAAGGCAGGCTCTTGCCGACGATCTCCCCGACTGAGTTGAAGCCTTTATCAGTCATGAATTTCGCCAATCCCTCCTGCAGCTCGTCGACCATCTTCACGCCCTGAAGCATCACGCCCGTGCAAATCTGGACTGTCGACGCGCCGAGCAACATGAATTCGATCGCGTCGTGTGAATTCTCAATTCCGCCAATGCCGCTGACGGTAGTTCCTTTCGGCAGCCCGAGACCGAGTTGACTCACCATCCTCAGCGCGATCGGCTTGACTGCCTGGGCCGAATAACCACCGGGCACCGTATGGCCTTCGACGGTCGGCATCGGCCGCAGCGTGTCGAGATTAACCCCGATCACAGAAAGAATCGTATTGATGGCCGAAATACCGGCGGCGCCGCCGCGCACCGCCGCCAGCGAAGGTTCTTTGATGTTGGTAATGTTCGGCGTCATCTTGGCCCAGACCGGAATCTTCGCGACCTCGGTCACCCAGCTGGTTACTTCCTGACACAGGTCGGGATGTTCGCCCATCTCCGATCCCATCTTTCGCTCGGTCATTCCGTGCGGACACGAAAAATTCAATTCGAAAGCATCGACGCCCGTGTCCTGCACCAGACGCGTGAGTTCCTGCCAACGTTCTTTGCTGTACTCCTCCATGATGGAAGCGATGAGTATGTTGTTTGGATAATCTTTTTTGACCTGGCGAAATTCTTCCAACCAAACTTCAATTGGCCGATCGGAAATCAGTTCGATATTTTCGAACCCAATCACCTCGTTGTTTTCGCGCGAACGCAGCTTGCCGTAGCGCGGCACAACATTGACTACCTTGCTCGATTCGAGGCTCACAGTCTTAGCGACCGCTCCGCCCCAGCCGGCGTCGTACGATTTTGCGAGCACGCGCGCATTGGTTCCCGGCGGGCCGGAGCCCAGCAGAAAGGGATTGGGAAATTTGATTCCGTTAACGGTGATTGAAAGGTCCATTGATTACTCCTGGTATTTTGTTTGGAGTTCCGCCTTTAGGCGGTGTCATATTGGGACAAGCACTCCGCCTGAAGGCGGAACTCCAAACTATAGTTCCGCGTCTGCTTCGATCTCGATCAGCATGCGCGGATCGATTAAGGCTTTGACTTCCACCATCGCGGTGGCCGGCATGATCTCGCGAAAGACTTCTCCGTGCGCGCGCCCGTATTCTTCCCAACGTGAAATGTCAGTCACGTACATGCGTGTGCGCACGACGTGTTCAAGTCCCGCTCCGAGCTGCTGCAACGCGCTCTCAATATTTCGCAGGCACTGCTTCGCTTGTTGGTACGCGTCACCGATTCCCACGATCTCGCCGTCAACTGCCAGGGCCGTCGTGCCAGTGACGTAAATGCGGTCGCCGACTTTGACGGCCCGGGAATAACCGACGATCGATTCCCACTTGGCGCCGGAAAAGATTCTCTGACGACTGGTCACAGCGGTTTCTCATTCACATCCTGCTTTAGCTGGGTGGCTAGCAAGATTAATTCAGATCTGGCGAACCGTTTTAACGGTTTCCTTGGCACGCGCCAAACCGTTGAAACGGTTAATGAATAGGATGACGGCCTCGCTGTCACCCAGCTAAAAGCAGGGTGTGAATAAGAGACGCAAAGCTATTCGGCCACCAGTTGTCCGTAACTTTCCGGCCGGCGATCGCGGAAGAACTGCCAGGTGTTACGCACTTCGCGAATCATGTCGAGATCGAGATCGGCAACCACCAGCGCGTCCTCGTCGCGCGGCGCCTGGGCGATGATTTGTCCGCGCGGATCGCAGAAGTAACTCTGGCCGTAAAATTCGCCGATGTCCCAGGGCATTTCGTGGCCGACACGGTTTATCGCGCCGACGAAGTAGCCATTCGCGACGGCGTGGGCGGGCTGCTCCAGCTTCCAGAGGTATTCTGAAAGTCCCGCCACCGTCGCCGATGGATTGAAAACAATCTCTGCGCCGTTCAATCCCAACGCGCGGGCGCCTTCCGGAAAATGTCGGTCATAGCAGATGTAAACTCCAATGCGCGCGTATGCCGTGTCGAACGCCGGAAAGCCGAGATTGCCCGGCTTGAAATAAAACTTTTCCCAGAAGCCGGGATTGACGTGCGGAATGTGGTGCTTGCGATATTTGCCGAGATAAGTTCCGTCCGCGTCGATCACGGCCGCCGTGTTGTAGTAGACACCGGTGATCTCCTCTTCGTAAATCGGAACGACGATCACCATGTTGTGTTTCTTCGCC
Source organism: Acidobacteriota bacterium (assembly GCA_003222855.1). Lineage (GTDB taxonomy): Bacteria > Acidobacteriota > Blastocatellia > Pyrinomonadales > Pyrinomonadaceae > UBA11740. Next base: position 1,996 of record QHXH01000212.1, on the reverse strand, counting down.
GTCTCCTGCATCAGCTTCGTGGTTGGGCCATCGGGAATTTTCTCGACGGCTTCGTACCAACGCACCTGTTGTTCAGCACAAAAGTAAGGCGTCGTGAAAACTTCCTGCATGCAAAGAATCTGCACGCCCTGCCTGGCCGCATCTTCGATCATTCCAAGGTGCTTTTCGATGTTAGCTCGTTTGATTTCATCAATACTGACATCGGTTGGACCGGCGTGCTTCGCCTGGATCAATCCACATTTAACTGTTCGTGCCATAAAAGCTCCTATTGTTAGTGATCTGAGCAGGTGGATCACGACGCCTGCTTAAGTCCCGTAGGGACGAAATGTTTATAGTTTGCGATTTCGCATTTTGATTTCAATCTCGATCAGGAGCGATGGTTCGCTCCCTGATTGAGATTGTTCTTTGAGACCCACTGGCTCTATAAACATTTGGCTCCTACGGAGCCTGAATACAACATTCCTTTTTAGTTTGAACTCGCACCCTTAGGCGGCGTCATTTTCATCAGGACCAGGTACACAATAGCCGCGACTCCGAATCCGACGAACCATGCGTAGCTGTAAAGTTTGTCGAATAGCCAAATCGACATCCCGAGCTTATGTGAAATTGGTCCACTCCAGGCCAGCGCACAGCCCAAGAGAGTAGCAGCGACGGCACGCGCGTTCCAGCCGCCAAGATATTTGTAGTCGCCGCGCGGGCGATAAAGATCGCCCAGCGCCAGGTTCTTTCGGCGCACTAACCAGTAATCCGCGATGAGCACTCCAGCGATCGATCCGAGTCCGCCCGAATAGCCAACCAGCCAATCAAAAATATAGCCGGATGGATCGGCGAGCAGGCGCCACGGCTGCATCAGGATGCCGATGATGCCCGTGATCAGTCCGCCAGTGCGGAACGAAATAAGTTTCGGAAAGGCATTCGCGAAATCATTTGCCGGAGAGACTACGTTGGCGGCGATGTTCACTGCGAGCGTCGCTACGACTACGGTGAACATCGAGATGGCGACCACCACGACCTGATGAAACTGGCCGACCAGCTTCATCGGATCCCACAGGTCACCCGGCGGCATTTGCGGATAGATAATCACTGCTGCGGAAGTAATCATCACGCCCATTGCAGCAAACACCGTCATGGTTGTCGGCAGCGCGACAATCTGTCCGACGGCCTGCTCGCGCTGGCTGTGACCAAAGCGCGTGAAGTCCGGCATGTTCAGACTGAGCGTGGCCCAAAATCCGATCATGCCGGTCAGAGAGATGATGAAGGTGGGCCAGAATTCGCCGAGGCTGTGAAACTTGCTTTGCTGGCTCAGGAGATAACCAAGGCCGTGCGCTTTCCAAATAGCCCAGCCGAGTAACAACGAGGTCATCACCAACACGAAGGGAGCCGCCCAGTTCTCTACTTTTCTGAGCAGATCCATACCGCGATAGATGATGAAAATATTCAATCCCCAGAACAGTAGAAAGGAAAGCCACTCAGTCGGCGGATGCCCACCGGCTGGTCCACCCAGCAGAGTATTCCAGCGGGGAATGATCGCGGCGAACAGAGTGTTGAGCGCCTCGCCGCCGATCCATGCCTGAATGCCGAACCAACCACAGGCGACAATTGCGCGCATCAACGCTGGTAGATTCGATCCGTAAGTTCCATAAGCGGCGCGCGCAAACACAGGGAAGGGAATTCCGTACTTCGTGCCCGGATGCGAGTTGAGCAGAATCGGAATCAGAACGATGGTGTTGCCCAGCAGGATCGTGACGAGCGCCTGCCACCAGTTCATGCCCGCGCTAATCAATCCCGACGAAAGCATATAAGTCGGAATGCAGTGCGCCATGCTGATCCACAGCGCGGCATAGTTGTAAGTGGTCCAATTGCGCTCAGAGACTTTGACCGGCGCCAGATCGCGATTGAACAGCGGACTTGCGCGGATCTCTTCGAACGCGTCCGGCTTAAGTTCGACGCGTCCGTCGGGGTATTGAATTGTTTCTGATTCGCGTGTGGTCAAGGC
>QHXH01000488.1:2509-5087 GCA_003222855.1 Acidobacteriota bacterium | reverse complement strand
AGTGTCGCCGCTCTGGCGCTGATCCCGTTCATTATCAAAGAAGCCCGCGCGGCCATTTCCGGTGAGTCTTGCTCTGCCTGCAGCGACACGAGTTTGCGCACTAGCATTCGTGATAAGGAAGGAGGTGGCTAATAATGATGATGTGTCCGATGTGGATGATGTGGATTTGGGGGATTGTTGGCATTCTACTGATCGTACTGCTGATTGTGGTCGCCAATGCCTTGCGACTTTTGAGAACGAAGGCTTGAGACTCGGTGTCACCGTGAGCCAACTACAAAATCGGTTGCTAGCGAAAGTCCGACCGTCGCGAATGCCCTTTTTGCTCGTGGGACTCAGTGCATTTGCAATCGGCGCAGGCGCGATGTGGCTGGCGCTGCGGGAGACGCAACCATCAGTGGCGCAAAACAGCGCGACAAGAGGTGCTGCTGAAACGCGTGCCGGGGAACCACCGGATGTTTCGCATCTCGCATCGATTACTACCAGCAGGCCATTGCGCTCGGACGCGACAATCCCGACGTGCGGACCGATCTTGGCAATTGCTTCCGTTTCCTCGGACAGCCGCAAAAAGCGCTCGAACAATACGAGACGGCGCAGAGGCAAAATCCGCAGCACGAGAACAGTCTCTTCAACCAGGCAGGACTCTTTGCCGAAGTGCTGCACGATAACGAACGCGCGAAAGCGGCCGCGCGCGCGTTCATAACGCGCTTTCCGCAGAGCCCACGCGAGGAGTCAGCCAGAAAGTTGATTGGCGAACTCGAAGGAAGAACCGACAACGAAAAGCAGCGCATCCTCGACTGGCTCAATACGAAACCCTGAAACCTTGAACGCGCCGCCGATGGGATCGGAAGTCGTTCACTTCGCGCTGACGCGATGGAGACGTTTACATGCGGTTACCTTGCCTGGGTATTGTTGGCTGGTGTCGCTCTCAACGCAGTTACCCATTGGTGGTGGATTGATTCGGTGGCTTCGCTCGCCATCGTTCCGTTGCTTTTACGTGAAGGATACGAAGCAATTTCCGATCGAGGCTGCTCCGCGTACTGCTGACCGGCGGCGGGGGAGAAGCGCTCAATCAAGAAAAAAAGCCGCCTTGCCGACGAAACCGCCTTCAGTGATTGTGATCTCCGTGCGGCAGCTCACGACGCCAGGGCAGTTTTCCTTCGATTTCCAGTTGCAGTGACAAACTGAGGAACGTGCGGATGAGGACGATCAATCCCAACACCAACACGTTTTGCATTGTGGGCGCTACAACGACGGTGCGGATGATGTCACCAGCAATAAGAAACTCGAGGCCGAGCAAGATTGCGCGTCCCACATCCTGCCGATAAAGCGAATAGTAATTCCCGGTGCTCTGCGCGCGATGGAGTACGAGTCGGGCAGTTGCGACGAGTGCGCCACCCACGACGATAAATACACCTACGCCATCCACGCCCGTGCCAACGATGTCCATGATGTGCCGATAGTGTTCCATAGTCATGTTAATTGGCGTAACGGCCTGCGAGGCTAGCCGTCAAGCACGATGCAGGCGATGGCGTGATGCTCAGTGTGGCTAAGAGTGATGAAAGCGGCCGTCACCGCACGCTGCGTCGCGAGTTCCTGCGCTGGCCCCGAGAAAACGAGAAACGGTTCGCCGCTTGGTTTTTTTTGAACGTCGATATTGCGCCAGCCCATCGCTTTGCCGATGCCGGTGCCGAATGCTTTCGAAACGGCCTCCTTCGCCGCGAACCGCGCAGCCAAGTGGCGCGCTGGGAATTTCATCGACATCGAATATTCAATCTCGCCCTCGGTGAAAACGCGATGAAGAAATCGATCCCCAAAACGGTCGATTGAATGTTGAATCCGCGCGCACTCGACAAGATCGACGCCGATACCGAGGACACTCATCCGCGATAATTCTCCATCGCGGCGAGCATCTCTTTCACGGCGGCTTCGAGTCCAACCCACATCGCGCGGGAAATAATCGAGTGGCCAATATTGAGCTCAGTCAGATGCGGAATCTCATGGATGAGCGCGATATTTTTATAATTGATCCCGTGACCCGCGTTAACTTGCAGATGAGATTCTGACGCGGCACGTGCCGCTGTCCGTAACTTTCCCAGCTCTTCTTTTTCGATCTTTTCGGCGAACGCGTTCGCCAGTTTCCCGGTATGCAGTTCGACCATGTCCACGCCAAGTCCAGTCGCGGCATCGACCTGTTCCAAAGTTGGATCGATAAAAAGACTGACGCGGATGCCTGCGGTCTGGAGGCGCCTGATTGTGGGTTCAAGTTCTCTTCGGTGCGCTACAACATCTAGACCTCCTTCGGTCGTAACCTCCTGCCGTTTCTCTGGAACAAGACAGGCCTCATCTGGAACGATGCGGAGCGCAACGTCGATGATCTCTTCGGTATTGCCCATTTCCAGGTTCAGCTTTGTCATGATATTTGCGCGCAGCCGCTCGATATCACGATCCTGAATGTGGCGACGATCGCCGCGGAGGTGGGCGACTATTCCGCCAGCGCCGGCGCGTTCGCAAATAGAAGCGGCCACAATCGGATCGGGTTCCGCGTTTTTTGATTCCGGCATCGCCGCGTAGCGCGTCT
>QHXH01000488.1:0-2477 GCA_003222855.1 Acidobacteriota bacterium | reverse complement strand
TAACTCGCGGATTCTCAGCCGCGCAACTGTTTCCGTGCCTGAGCCAGCCCGTTTTCCATCTCGTCGATCGTCTTGTCAAACTCCTTGCGCGCATCGGCATAATCTTTCGTCCCGGCTGTCTTCTTAAGTTTGGCGAACTCCTCTTTAGCAGTGGCGTGCTGCTGGCTCAATGTATCAAGCTGGCTCTCAAAAGCCTGCGGGTCGGCTGCTTCCGACTTGCGGTTTTTCAACTCCGCGAGTTCTTCTCCAACGTCATTAAGTTTTTGCCGGGCGCCTTTGCGGTACGTCTTGCGATCGCTGCTGGCATACGCCTTCGTGTCTCTCCACAGTTCTTTGGTTTTTTCCCCTACCGTCTTGGCGGCCTCTTTGGTTTTCTCACCGATTGTTTTAGCCGCATCCTTCACTGTCTCGCCCGCTTTCTGCGCGCCGTGCTTTATCTGCTCCCCCGGCGATTCCTGCGCGACAGCGGTGAGTGCAGTAATCGTCAACAAAACGGTAACCATTGCTGTTATTTTCATAATTCTCCTGCTTTCTTCGCGTTCATTCTCTCAAACGGAATTTACCCATAAACAGAAACGGATCAGCCAGGCCAGACACGTGCATCCGAGTGCAGTCTCTGCCTTTTTTGCGTTCAGCCTTGCGCGACTGACGAAGCCGCTGGGTCAGCTATTTCGAACAATAGCGATGATCTTCACGGGCGCCGGCAACATGTGCGCTTGTAAATCGACGCGAGCATCGACAACGGGAAACGGAGAAGATAAAGCGTTGCGATCAATCCATAGGCCAGCGTTACTCGCATCCGGCCGACTGCTTCGTAACGACGAGGACTTACCGCTATCCGCTTGTTGATGCAGATGACACGACCGCGGCCATGGAGCCGGCGGAAAAATTCCACGTCTTCCATAATCGGCACCTCTGGAAAGCCGCCGATATCGATGAACGCAGCTCTCCGGCAGAATATGCCGTGATCGCCGCAACGCATCCGCAGGAGAAGACCAGCATAATGTGCAAAGCTGTCAGTTAGCCGATAAACGAAATTTCGCGGCAGCCGAATTCGAAAGTAACCGCCAACAACATTCGGATCATCCACAATGCGCCCGATCTCATCCAAACAGTCCGACGGCACTTCGGCATCGACATGGATAAACCAGAGGATGTCACCGCAGGCCACACACGCGCCGGCATTCATTTGCATGCCGCGATTGCGCTCGCTCTCGACGAGCTGATCACAAAATGCGGCGGCAAGCTGCGCTGTACCGTCTGAGCTTCCGCCATCTGCCACAATAATTTCAGCTCCCTGCGCGCGTTCGCGCAAGTGCTGAAGAAACGGTCGTATCAACGGCGCCTCGTTGAATACCGGAACAATGATCGAGAACTGCGTTCGAACGCTTTTCTCCAAATCGGCAGACAAATGGCGATCGCGCGATCCCATCTTTGCTGAAACTGCACTGGGCTCCACGAATGCGGATCGGCCACTGATCACCGGCTAATTTTCGCCCAGGAGCGGCTTTGGCAAAGAATTTTCCAATCAAACAGGAATAAAACGCCTCCGTGATACGGCGACAGAGAACTGTTGAGACATCCAAGCAATTATGAGCAGACGAAGCTAAAACGGAGGAATTCATATATGATCTCAAGACTCATTGTGGCAACAGCCATTGCTCTGTTCCTGACACCGGGACTGCCCGTTCGGGCGCAGGAGCATCCGGAACATCCGAAGAAAACTACGGAGCATCCAAAGCAAGGCGCGGAAAAACAAGTGAGCACGGCCGATATTTCCGCCGGAATCAAGAAAAACATTGACGCTAAAAGCAAAAAGAGCAGCGACCGCAAGTTTCACGTGAAGCACGAGAGCCAGGATCTCGCGCTCGATCTGGTAAGAGTGCACGACGATCGGCTGTCCGATCTCGGTGCCGGCAAATATTTTGCCTGCGTGGACATGAAAGCTGCCGACGGTAAGGTCTACGACATCGATTTCTTCCTAACCGGACCGCCAGGCGCAATGAAAGTCACAGACACGACCGTTCATAAGATTGACGGAAAGCCTCTTTACGATTGGAAAGAAAAAGACGGCAAATGGCAAAAGGTGCCGGCAAGCTGACGAACGATTGATACTGATGGGATCAGAGGTAGAGGCTCCAATGCGATTTCTGATTATCCCGACTGTTTTTCTGGCGAGTGCGGTTGCAGTTCCTGCCGCAGATGCACCCGCTATTATCAAAGGTTCCGATCAGTTCGAGTTCGTTTATCGAGTCAAACTGCCGGAGATCAAAGGAGATGCCCGTGTCTGGATACCGCTGGCGAAGACCGATGCTTTTCAGACCGTGACTGAGGAGGAGCTGAGCATCCCGATGAAATGGGAAAAAGTGCAGGATCGCGATTACGCGAACGATATCTGCGTGCTCTATCCGCTGCCCGCAGACAGCGGCAAAACGATCGAGCTGCGATACCACGTCGTGCGGAAGGAGAAAACCGCT
>QHXH01000487.1 GCA_003222855.1 Acidobacteriota bacterium | reverse complement strand
CGCCGATGTCGCTCAAAGTTAAAAGGAAACGGTAGCTGCGATAGTGACGCCCGCCAAACAAAGCGTTAGCTTCCTTCACCAGATTTTGCCAACCAAGCAACGTCTCTGGTTTTACTTCCAGAGCGGCGGGCGAGTCTGCGACGATGTCCATCTCGTGCAACAGAGGCGCTGATGAGAGCATCACCTGGCGAAAATTCGCGCCGGCGATCAATGGCGAATCAACCAACTCTGTCAACGAAACTTCTTTAAACTCGACATCATCCCGCCGCTCTCGCCCGACCGGCAGCGCCGTCGCAAACTTCCAGCCGCCCGGCAACTTGATCGATGTCGCGACCCGGACCGAGTCGCTGTTCATACCGCGCGGATACAGAAGCAGGCGGTTCCACTTGACGCGCGCCAGCCGCGCGCTCATCGTGGTGCCGGGCTGCGAGACATCGTCGAAGGTAACTTCCAGTTCACTGACACCCGCCGGAACCTCGCAGTGAAAAGCAAACATCTCCACCGCGTCGCGCGTCCACGGGATCAACTTTCCGTTGGCGCTTAACCGAAGCCCANATGTTCACCGGGAATCCACTTCGGATAAAACAACGAAAGCGGGCCGGGCTTAACCGGAATTGTCAGGGTAGTGTGCAGCACGTTGCGGGCGGCGTCGGTCGCATCGACGTTCATCCTGATGCTGACGGAATTTTGACCCAACGCCATCACGGCGCAAAGCTGAAGCAATAGCAACGGCATCAGGAGACGGTGTTTTCTACGGTTCTGCTCGGTCATCTTCGGTATGTTGTTATCACTCATTCTTTATTTAAATCGCTTTCCGTTTGCCGCCCTCGGCAAGTTTAGGGAGGCGCTATCGCCAAATGAAGGCTGACTAACGTCGCGGCATTATAACCTTAAGCGAGTTCAAGTCCCTCGTTGATCGCGCGCGATTGAGAACATCTAACTGTCTTCGTAAACGGTCAGCCAATTCACCGGCCACGCCGCGCCGATCGCCAGTTTCATTGCGTGCGTTGGCTGTAAAGCTCAACGGCATGAGAGAAAGCATAATAACGCCCAGTAGCAGGGCGAGTGTCCTTTGTCGCGTAGTCATCTTTTGTTCTCCTATAAATCCTGGCTTTTGTACGGTTGACCAGCATCGTTTGACTGGTTCGCATGGAAAGTCAAAACCCAACTCGTCCGCCGTGCAAGTTGAAATTTTGAGGGCGAAAAATCTAATTCCCGTCGGCTGCGCTGGAACCGTTCGTCCTTCTCCGCCCTTTCGCGGACGGTCGGAGCGTCTGGCAACCTTGCCATCGGGGATATTGAAACAAGCTCTGTTGCTTGCGAGGGGTAGATAAATAAATTCGGGTGAGCTGAAGATTACGGCAATCTTCTCGCCCCGACAAGATGGCCATTTCTACCATTCGTTGGCCGATTTTCCTGGTCCGTTAGCACTCGTTGCGCGGCGGCGTGTTAGCACTTCGTCCGGAAGGTGAAAAGCGATCGTTGTCGAATTCGCTGATTCTATCTATCAGGACATCTTGAGCGGCTACGTCGCTCTTTTTGGTAAAGCTGCTTGTCATTCGCGTTCAACCGACCGCTGTTCAAGAATCTGCGCGCCCGGAGCTGAATTGAAGTAGGCTCCGGATCGCTCTACGATTAAGCCGGGAGCCAATTCCGGATACAGCACTGATGCGCACCACGCTCGCGAGTTACCTCGACGATTTTTTGTCACGCGATAATGATACTGCGTTCGCGCACACGCACGGACTAAGAGTCAGGCGATGGTCATACAGTCAGATTGCCAAGACCGCATTCCGGCTGGCCCGGGAATTGGAAGCACGAAGGATCGCAAAAGGCGATCGCGTTTTGCTCTGGGCCAGGAACAATCCCGAGTGGGTTTCAGCCTTCTTTGGATGTCTGCTTCGCGGTGTGATCGTCGTGCCTCTCGATCGTCAGAGTGAGCCTGGATTCGTTAAACGAGTTCAAGAGCAGGTTGAACCAAAGCTCGCGCTCTGCGACACGGCCACTTCTGCCTTGGTCGGAAAATCTCTGCCGGTAATCGAGCTTGACGAACTGGACTCGCAGATCGCGCATCATTCATCAAAACCCTATTCCACAAC